>JAVXWR010000480.1:0-8412 GCA_032230725.1 Actinomycetota bacterium | reverse complement strand
GAGCCCGAAAGGGCCCGGTCGGGCATCACGCGCGGTTAGGGTGCGCGCTCGTGACGAGTGCGGGGGCGACACCGTCGGGTCGGCGCGCCCAGCGCTTCGTGATCTGCGGGGAGAACCTGCTCACCCTGCGCATCGTCCAGGCCCTGCGCCGCCAGGGCAGTGCCGTCGACATCGTCGTCGTGGTGGCCGACCGCACCAGCCGCTACGTGCCCGAGATCGCGGCGTCCCCGGGCGTCCGCGTGGTCGAGGGCGGACGCGCCGACGACGACCGCACCTTCCTCGCCGCCGGGGTGCGCGGAGCCACGGCCGCCGCGCTCGTCGACCGCGAGGACGTCACCAACATCCACCGCGCGCTGCGGGTCCAGGAGATCGACCCCGAGGTGCGCCTGGTCGTGCGGCTGTTCAACACCCGGCTCGGTAGGCGCATCGAACAGATCCTGCCGACCGCCACCGTGCTCTCGGTGTCCGAGACCGCGGCCCCCTCGTTCGTCGCGCAGGCCATCGGGCGCAACACCCGCCAGCACGTCCGCGTGCCCGACCGCACCTTCGTCGTCGCCGGACGCCGCGAGGTGCGCGACGAGGCCGTCGTGTGCGGGCTGGCCGCCAACTCCCAGATCGGGTCGCGGGGCGGGCCGCGGCTGCTGCCCGACGCCGGGAAGGGGCCCGACGCGGCCGACTACGTGCTCGCCGTCGCCGAGTCCCGGGCCCGCAGCACCGATCAGCTCTCCCGGCCCCGCAGCGAGCGCGTCCGCAACCTCGCCGACCGGCTCCTCGTGCGGCTGCGCGGGAGTCTCACGCGCCGGCTCGCCCGCGCCACGCTCGCCCTCGTCGGGCTGTTCGTGCTGGGGACGGTGGCCTTCGCGACGGCCGGCGGCTCCACCCTGGGCGACGCGGTCTACCTCGCGGTGCTCGACTCCGCGGGCGCCGCCCAGCCCGACACCGGCGCCAGCATCGCGGTGCGGGTGATCCAGGGGTTCGTGACGGTGATCGGCATCGCGATCATCCCGCTGGTGACGGCCGTCGTCGTGGAGAGCGCCGTCAGCGCCCGGGTGGTCGGCACCGGCCCCCGGCGCATGCCGCGCCGCGACCACGTCGTCGTCGTCGGGCTGGGCAACGTCGGGTTCCGTATCGTCACCACGCTGCGCGATCGGGGCGTCCCGGTGGTGGCCGTCGAGCGCAGCGACGACGCCGTCGGCACCACCGCCGCGGCGCGGGCCGGCATCCCGGTCGTGCTGGGCGACGCGACCCGCGAGCGGGTGCTGCGCGAGGCCGGCGCCGAGGAGTGCCGCGCCCTGGTCGCCGTGACCAGCGACGACGCCACCAACCTGCAGGCCGCGCTCGTCGGACGGTCGGTGCAGCGCGCGGTACGCGTCGTGCTGCGTCTGCGCGACGACGACCTCGCGGCCCGCGTCGAGCGGAGCATGGACGCGATCTCGCGCAGCGTCTCCTACGTGGCCGCGCCGGTGTTCGCCGCGGCCCTGCGCGACGGGCAGGTGCTGGCGACGATCCCCGTCGGGCGCCGCATCCTGCTGATGGCCGAGGTGACCGTGGGGCGGGCGTCGTTCATGGCCGGACTGACGGTGGGGGCGATCGTCGAGACCGGTGCGGTGCGGGTGGTCGGGGTGTACCGCGGCGCCGGCCCCGACGCCGTGCTGGAGATCCCGCCGCGGCCCCGGCGCCGCCTCAAGGTCGGGGACCGGCTGCTCGTGGTCGCCACCCGCGGCGGATTCGGCACCGTGCTGGAGCGCTGCGCGTCGCGGTCGGTGCGGGCCGCGCCCGACCCGGTGCGGCCGCCTGACGAGCCGACGTCCGACGAGCCGACGTCCGACGAGCTGCCGCGCGACCTGACCGACGGCATGCTGTCGCCGTGATCCGCAACGTGGTGGTCGGCGTCGTCGCCGACGGAGTGTCGTCCGAGCAGGTGGAGGCCGCCCTGCAAGCGCTTCGCGATCTGCGGGTCGCGGGCCTCGACGTCACCCTGCTCGCCGGGCAGGACCGCGGCCTGCGCCCCGGGAACGCGTCGTACTGCCTCACCGTCGACTTCCCCCGACGACGAGGCCTACCCGCGTCTACGACGCGGACCCCGACCACAACCGCATCCGCCGCGAGCTGTTCGCGCCGATCAGCACCTCGATCCGGCGCATCCAGTTCGCCCTCCCCGAGGCCGAGGCCGAGGCCGAGGCCCGCACACGTCGTCCTCCGGTCAGGCCACGCCCTCGGGGGACGCCCCGGAGACCTGGATGCCGTCGGCGGTGAGCTTCTCGATCTCGGCGAGGTCGCCGGAGGACAGCTCGACGTCCACCGCGGCCAGCGAGCGCTCGATGTTCTTCTCCGAGCGGGCACCGACGATGGCGACGTCGATGCCGTCCTGGGCGAGCACCCAGGCGATGGCCAGCTGGGAGACCTCGATCCCCTTGTCGGCGGCGAAGGCCTTGAGCCGCTCGATCACCGCGAGGTTGGTGCGGAACTTGTCGCCCCGGAACGCCGAGGCCTGTGAGCGCCAGTCCGAGTCCTCGAACGTGGTGTTCTCGTCCATCGCGCCGGTGAGCAGCCCCGAGCCGAGCGGGGAGTACACGAGCGTCCCGATGTCGTGCTGCCGCACGTAGGGGAGCACGTCGGTCTCGATGCCGCGGCGGAACAGGTGGTACGGCGGCTGCAGGGTCTCCACGGGCCGGCCCTCGTCGAAGGCGGCCATCTGCTTCTCGTCGAAGTTGGAGACCCCGGCGTGGCGGATCTTGCCCTCGTCGACGAGCTCCTGCAGGTAGCCGGCGGTCTCCGCGAACGGCGTCTGCTCGTCGGGCCAGTGGATCTGGTAGAGGTCGATGTGGTCGATCTTCATCGCCCTCAGGCTGGCCTCGACCCCGGAGCGCAGGTACTCGCGGCTGGAGTCGCGGGGCCGGTCGGTCCCCGGGTTGATGCCGCCCTTGGTGGCGATCACGACGGAGTCGCGGTCGTGGTCGAGCTGGTGGCGCAACGCATTCGCGAGGACCTCCTCGGACTCGCCGAACCCGTAGGCCTGCGCGGTGTCGAAGAAGTTCACCCCGAGGTCGAGGGCGTGGCGGATCGCGCCCTGGGCCTGGTCGGCGTCGTACGAGCCCCACTCACCCGAGACCTGCCAGGTCCCGAACGCGATCCGGGACACCTCGAGCTCGGTCCTGCCCAAACGAGTGGTCTTCATGCCCGTCGGCTACCCCGCCCGCGCGCGCCCGCAACCCGGCACGACCACGCCGCGGGGCGGCTGCGGCGTCCGGCACAGTGGGGGGCCGTGCGCATCCTCGTCGCCGCCCTCGGCGCCCCCGGCCACGCCTTCCCGCTCGTCCCGCTCGCGCGCGCCCTGCACGACGTCGGGCACGAGGTCACCGTGGCCACCGGGCCGGACCTCGCGTCGACGATCGCGACCTCCGGAGTCCCGACGGTGCCGGCCGGGCGGCCGATCCTCGAGGCGTTCCGCGAGGTGATGATCGACCGGGGGCTCACCGAACGCCCAACGGACCAGGAGGTCATGCGCGGCGTCGCCGGGGAGGTGTTCGGCGAGGTCATGCCCCGCTCGGTCGCCGGCGACCTCATCCCCCGGCTGCGGGAGCAGGCGCCCGACGTCGTGATCGCCGAGGTGGGCGACCCGGGCGCGGCGCTCGCGGCCCGCGCCGTCGGGGTCCCGTGCGTCCTGCACTCCTTCGGGCGCCGCCCGTCCCCGCACTCGCCGATGAGCATGGTGACGCCCCCGAGCCTCGCCGCGGTCGCCGCCGACCTCGGTGTCCCGCAGGCCGAGGGGGACGCGACCGGCCACGCCTACCTCGACATCTGCCCGCCGTCGCTGCAGGACCCGGGCTCCGCGGCGTACCTCGCCGGCATGACCGCGCTGCCGCTGCGCCCGGTCGGCTGGAACCCGCCGACGCCGTTCACGCCCCGCCGGCTCACGGGGCGCCCGTGGGTGCTCGTCACCCTCGGGACCTCGTTCGGCGCCGCCGGCGTGCTGCGCACCGCCGTGTCCGGGCTGCGCGGGCTCGAGGTGGACGTGCTCGTGGCCGCCGGGTCGGTCGAGGTCGGTGAGCTCGCCGACCTCGAGGGGCCGGGCGTCCAGGTCGAGTCGTTCGTGCCGCAGGCCGACCTGCTGGGCGGCGGGGTCGACGGCGTGGACGCGCCCCCGGCGCTCGTCGTGCACCACGGGGGCAGCGGCACGACCCTCGGGTGTGCCGCGGCCGGCCTGCCGCAGGTGTTCCTGCCGCAGGGCGCGGACCAGTTCTTCAACGCCCGGGCGGTCACGACGGCGGGTGCGGGCGTCGCGCTGCTCGCCGACCAGGTGAGCGGCGAGGCCGTGGCCGCGGCCGTGACGGCCCTGCTGGCCGACGGGCCCGAGCGCGCGGCCGCCCGCGCCCTCGTCGCCGAGGTGGCCGCCCTGCCCACGCCGGAGGTGGTCGCGGCGGACGTCGAGCGGTGGGCGTTCCCGGACCGGCGCAGCGAGGCGATCGAGCCGGCTCAGCCGTTGATGTAGGCCTCGAGCTGCTCGCGGTGCGCCTCCAGCTCGTCGAGGCGGGTCTTGACGACGTCACCGATGCTGACGATCCCTGTCAGGTTCCCGTCCTCGACCACCGGGACGTGGCGGATCCGCTTCTGGGTCATGACCCCGGCGAGCGCGTCGACCTCGTCGTCCGGACCGCAGGTCGTCACCGGCCCCGTCATGATCGCGCCGACGGACTCGTCCAGGAGGCCCGCGCCGCGGTCGTGCAGGTGCCGCACGACGTCGCGCTCGGAGACCATCCCGACGACCGCGCCGTCGTCGACCACCACCGCCGCGCCGATCCCGCGTGCCGCGAGCGCGGCGAGCAGGTCGGGCAGCCCGGTGTCCGGTTGGACGGTCAGTACGCCGGCCGGCTTCGTGGTCAGGACGTCCCGGATGCGCATCGTCGGCTCCTTCGTCGGGCGGTGTGAGGACGGTCTCACGCCGACCTCACATCGGGAAGGCTCCGGCCGGGGCTCCGCGGCCGGCCCGCCGTCCGGGTGCGGCACTATCGTCGGCGGGTCGAGACGACGGGAGGACGCGCCATGGTCGGCATCGTCGAGGTCAGTCCCCGCGACGGACTGCAGAACGAGCGCGCGGTCCTCGAGACCGACGCGAAGGTCGAACTGATCAGCCGGGCGATCGCGGCGGGGGCGCGGCGGATCGAGTCGGCGTCGTTCGTGCACCCGAAGCTCGTCCCGGCGATGGCCGACGCCGAGGCGGTGATGGAGCGCGTGCCCCGCCCCGAGGGCGTCTCGCACATCGGGCTGGTGCTCAACCGCCGCGGGTACGACCGTGCGGTCTCGGCCGGCGTCGACGAGGTCAACGTCGTGGTGCCCGCCTCCGACGGCTTCGCCAAGGCCAACCAGAACTCCACCACCGAGGCGCTGACCGGCCTCGCCGAGGAGGTCCTGGCCGAGGCGGCGTCGACGGGCGTGTTCGCCACCGTGACGATCGCGACCTCGTTCGGCTGCCCATTCGACGGGGAGGTCCCGCCCGACCGCGTCGTGGAGGTCGCGCGCCGGTCCGCGGCCGCCGGCGCGAAGGAGATCGCGATCGCGGACACCATCGGGGTCGGGGTGCCGACCCAGGTGCGCACGCTGCTCGACGGGGTCCGCGAGGCCGCACCCGGCGTCGTCACCCGCGCGCACTTCCACAACACGCGCAACACCGGCTTCGCCAACGCGGTGGCCGCCCACGAGTGGGGCGTGGACTGGCTCGACTCGTCCAACGGCGGGATCGGGGGCTGCCCGTTCGCCCCGTCCGCGACCGGGAACATCGCCACGGAGGACCTGGTCTACCTGCTCGAGCGCATGGGCGTCGCCACCGGGTTGCGCCTCGACGCGCTGCTGCCGATCGCCGGGTTCCTCTCCGACCAGCTCGGCTACCGGGTCCCGGCGCTGCTGCCCCGCGCCGGCAGCTTCCCGGGCTGATCGGCCCTGCGTGGGCGAGGATGGGCCCATGGCCGAGACCACGACCACCGGCGGCGCCGCCGACCCGCGGGACACCAACACCGCGGGCAACCCCCTCCTCGAGCGCGCCTACGCGCTGACCGACCCGGAGGAGGCGCGGGCGCTCTACGACGAGTGGGCCGCCAGCTACGACGACGACCTCGCGGCGGAGTCGCAGGGCTACGTCGCGCCGGCGGTCGCCGCCGAGACCGTGGCCCGGACCGCGGGGGTCGACGGCGACATCCTCGACGCCGGGTGCGGCACCGGGCTCGTCGGCGTCGCGCTGGCCGACCGCGGGGCGCGGACGATCGACGGGGTCGACCTCTCGCCGGGGATGCTCGGTCGGGCGAAGGCGACGGGGGCCTACCGCCGGCTGGCGCCGGCCGACCTCTCCCGCCCGCTGCCGGCGCCGGCGGATTCCTACGACGTGGTCGTGTGCGTCGGGACGCTCACCCACGGGCACGTCGGGCCCGCGGCGTTCGGCGAGTTCGTCCGGCTCGCGCGCCCGGGCGGGACGATCGTCGCGACGGTGCTCGACGACATCTGGGACTCCGGCGGCTACCGCGCCGAGGTCGACCGGCTCGCCCAGATGGCGGTGGTCGAGATCGTGTCGACCGACGTCGTCGACTACCGCAAGGCGGCCGAGGTCAGCGCGCGGATGGTGGTCCTCCGCGTTCGCTGACCCTCGCACGGCCCGGACGTACGAACGGCCGGTTCGTCACCCTCTTCGGTGTCGAACCGGACCCTTCGTACGTTCCGGGGGTGGATCAGAGCGCGCTCGTCAGCTCGGCGCCGGTCTTCTCGCGCACCTCGTCCTCGGTCACCCCGTCGGCGAGCTCGCGCAGCACGAGCCCGGCCTCGGTGACGTCGATGACGGCGAGGTCGGTGATGATGCGCTGCACGACGCCCTGCCCGGTCAGCGGCAGGTCGCACTTCTCGACGATCTTGTGGGCGCCGTCCCTGGCGGTGTGCTCCATGAGCACGATGACGGTCTTCGCGCCGTGGACGAGGTCCATCGCGCCGCCCATGCCCTTGACCATCTTGCCGGGGATCATCCAGTTCGCGATGTCGCCGGTCTGCGAGACCTGCATCGCGCCGAGGATCGCGGTGTCGACCTTGCCGCCGCGGATCATCCCGAAGCTCAGCGCCGAGTCGAAGAAGCTCGCCCCCGGCAGCGTCGTGACGGTCTCCTTGCCGGCGTTGATCAGATCGGGGTCGACGTCGGCGTCGTTCGGGTACGGCCCGACGCCGAGCAGCCCGTTCTCGGAGTGCAGCACCATGCCGACGCCCTCGGGGACGTAGTTCGGCACCAGGGTGGGCAGGCCGATCCCCAGGTTCACGTAGGAGCCGTCGTGGAGTTCCTTCGCCGCCCGGGCGGCCATCTGCTCGCGGGTCAGGCTCATCGGTTCATCGTCTCCTGCGTCGTGCGCTTCTCGATGTGCTTGCGCTGGACTTCCTCGGGCGTCAGCTCCACCACCCGGTGGACGAAGATGCCGGGCAGGTGCACGTCGTCGGGCTCGATCTCGCCGGGCTCGACGAGCTCCTCGACCTCCGCGATCGCGATCCGGCCGGCCATCGCGCACAGCGGGTTGAAGTTGCGCGAGGACTTGTTGAACACCAGGTTGCCGTGCCGGTCGCCCTTCGCGGCGCGCACCAGCGCCACGTCGATGTCGAGCGCGGTCTCGAGCACGTAGGGCTTGCGCAGCGTCGTGCCGTCGGCCTGGGTGACCTCGAACTCGCGGACCTCCTTGGCCGGTGAGGTGGCGACGACGGTGCCCTCGGCGTCGTATCGCCACGGCAGCCCGCCGTCGGCGATCATCGTGCCCACGCCGGCGGGGGTGTAGAAGCCGGGGATGCCGGTGCCCGCGGCGCGCAGCCGCTCGGCCAGCGTGCCCTGCGGGTTGAGCTCGACCTCGATCTCGCCGCCCAGGTACTGGCGGGCGAACTCCTTGTTCTCGCCGATGTAGGACGCGGTGACCCGGGAGATGCGGTGCTGTTCGAGCAGCACACCGAGGCCCCAGCCGTCGACGCCGCAGTTGTTCGAGGCGACCTTGAGGTCGTCGGCGTCGGTCCGGTTCAGGGCGTCGATCAGGACGATCGGCACCCCCGAGAGGCCGAAGCCCCCGACGGCGAGGGACGCGCCGCTCGTGATGTCGGCCACCGCCTCGTCCGCCGACGCCCAGACCTTGTCGATCTCGCTCATGCAGTCATTCCTCTCAAATCAGCTCAAGCCCTTCAGATGCTCGGCCAGGAGTGGGGTGACGACCTCGGGCCGCTGGTAGGACGCGAGGTGGGCGGCGTCGTCGACCACCTCGAAGCGCGCACCGGGGATGCCGTCGGCCAGGACGCGCCCGTGCTCCGGCGGGGTGGCCGGGTCCTGCGCCCCCGAGATCACCAGCGTGGGCGCCGTGATGGACGCCAGCCGGGAGCGCGAGTCCCACGCGACGATGGCCTCGCAGCACG
>JAVXWR010000467.1:0-5830 GCA_032230725.1 Actinomycetota bacterium | reverse complement strand
CGACGAAGCCGAGCACCGAGCCCTCGGTGTCCGAGCCGGAGGTGACATCGCGGGCCCAGACCACGACGAGGTCGGCGAAGGTGCCGTTGCCGATCCAGCGCTTGGCGCCGTCGAGGACCCACTCCCTATCGGCGTGCTCCCCTGATTTCACGAGGCGCGCGGTGGTCTCGAGGCCGCCGGCGACGTCGGAGCCGCCGTGCGGCTCGGACAGCGCGAACGCGCCGATCTTCTCCATGCGCCGCATCGCCGGCAGCCAGCGCTCCTTCTGCTCCTCGGACCCGCACAGATCGATCGAGGACAGGGCGAGCCCACCGTGCACGCCGAAGAACGTGGACATCGACGGGTCGATCCGGGAGAGCTCCATGCTGATCATCGAGGTGAGCAGCTTGGAGTAGGCGCGGCGGTCGGGCCAGGCGCGGCCGAGGCCGACGATGTCGAGCTCGGCGAAGCCGGGGATCAGGTCGAAGGGGAAGTCCGTCGACGCCCAGTGGGCGTCCGCGATCGGGGCGATCCGCTCCTCGGCGAAGCGGCGCACCCGGGCCAGGATCTCCTGCTCCTCGGGGTCGAGCAGCTCGGCGTAGCCGAGGAAGTCACCGGCGAGCGGGGGCAGCACCGCCTCGTCGGAGTCGGGGGTGGGCGGCCCGGCCTGGATGTCGGTGGTCGTGCTCATCGGTGCTCTCCTCCGTGGCGGGGGGTGTCGGTGTCGTCGAGCGCGCGGGCTCTCAGGACGGCGACCTGGGCGTGGTCGCGGGCCTCGGTCAGCTCGGCGTAGTGCTCGGTGCCGTACGCGGCCTCGGCCGCGGTGGCCAGCGCGTCGACGGTCTCGTCGTCGAGCGCGGGGTCGCCCAGGTCACGCCAGCGCCGGGCCATGCCCGGACCGAGGTGGGCGAGCATGTGGCGCAGCCCGCCCGGTCCGCCGCCGAGGTGGAAGGACAGGAACGGCCCGCCGGTGGCCCAGCGCGGTCCGAGCGAGCCGGTGACCACGCGGTCGAGCTCCTCGGCGTCGACGACGCCGGACCGCACCAGGTGCACCGCCTCCCGGAACAGGGCGGACTGGAGACGGTTGGCGACGAATCCGGGCACCTCCCGGTGCAGCACCACCGGGTCCTTGCCCACCCCGCGCAGGAACTCCGCGGTCCGGGTGACGGTGTCGCCGGCGGTGCGCTCCCCGGCGACCACCTCGACGAGCGGCAGCACGTGCGGCGGATTGAACGGGTGGGCCACGAGCAGGCGGGCGGCGACGGCGTCGTCGAGGTCGCGGGCGATGGTGGTGGCCAGGATCCCGGAGGTGGAGCTCAGCAGCAGCGTGTCGTCGGGGGCGGCGTCACCGATGCGGGCGAACAGCGAGCGCTTGAGGTCGGGGTCCTCGGGGCCCTGCTCCTGGACGACGGCGGCCTCGGCCACCGCGGTCTCGAGGTCGGGCTCGCACCGGACGCGGCCGAGGAGCTCGTCCGGGTCCGCCTCGAGGGAGGGGGCGAACTGGCGGACCCCGGCGTCGACGACCTCGGCCAGGTCCGGCCGGGGATCGGTGACGACCACGTCGTGGCCGTGCGCCGTGAGCAGGGTGGTCCAGGAGACGCCGATGGTGCCGGCGCCCACTTCGGTGACGATCATGGTGGTGTCCTCGTGTGCCGGTGGAGTCGCGTCAGGCGATGCCGACGACGCCGTCGTCGGCCATGCCGCGCACGTCGTCGTCGGAGAGGCCGAGCTCGGTCAGGACGTCGCGGGTGTGCGAGCCGAGGGCCGGGGCGGGGCCGCGCGGCGTGATGTCGGCCCCCGCGACGTGGATGGGCGCCCCGACGGTGCGGAAGTCGCCGGCGTCGGGATCGGACAGCCGGGGGTAGAGGTGGAGGCTCTCGGCCTGCGGGTCGGAGGCGAGCTCGGACAACGTCGCGGCGGGGCCCCAGATGAAGCGGTGGTCGTCGAAGACGCGGGCCCACTCGGCCAGCGGTTTCTCGGCGATGGCGGCGTCGAGCAGGTCGGTCAGCTCGCCCATGTGCTCGCCGCGGGCCCGGAAGCTCGCGAAGCGTTCGTCGTGCGCCCACTCGGGGTGCCCGATGGCCTCGCAGAACGGCTCCCACCAGCGGGGTTCGGGCATGAACAGCACGAGCCAGCGGTGGTCGGCGCAGCGGAAGGCGCCGTGCAGGGCGTGGGGACGGCCGCGCCGGCCGGCCGCCGTGGGGTTGTTGCCGTCGATGAGGGTGGCCGCGAGGTCCGTCGACATCGTCCACGTCGCCGTGGCCAGCAGGTTCGCCTCCACGACCTGCCCCTCGCCGGTGGCGTCGACGACGCGGAGCGCGGCCAGGATCGACGCGAGCAGGCTCAGGGCCGCAGTGTGATCGCCCTGGGCGGGTCGTAGGCGCGGGGGCGTCCCGGCGTCGGCCTCGGTCATCGCGTCGAGGATTGCGCCACGCCCGAAGAAGGCGGTCAGGTCGTAGCCGGGGCGCTGGGCGTCTGGCCCCTCGAGGCCGTAGCCGGACAGGGTGGCGTGCACCAGTCGCGGGTTGAGCCGCTGCAGGGTCGCGGCGTCGAGTCCGAAGCGCTCCTGGCGACCGGCGAGCAGGTTGGTGACGAACACGTCCGCGTCCGCGATCAGCCGGCGCACCAGGTCGGCCCCCTGGTCGGTGTTGACGGCGACCGCGATGCCACGCTTGCCGCGGTTGTCCACCTGGAAGCTGGGGTCGACCCGCGCGCCGCCGGCGTCGGGGTCGGGCTGGCGGGTGGCGCCGCGCATCGGGTCGCCCGTCAGGGGCTCGACCTTGATCACCTCGGCGCCCATGTCGGCCATCATCGCCGTGGCGCCGGGGGCGGCCATCCAGCCCGCGACCTCGACCACCCGGACACCGGCCAGTGGTGCGGTCATGCCGTTCCTCCTGCGAGGTAGTCGAAGGCGACCGTCGTCGGGCCGAGGGTCAGATCGGTGAGGATGTGGCTGGCCGAGACGATCTCGCGGACGGGCAGGTCGGCCAGCGGAGCATTGACGTGCTCGAAGAGCTGCAGCCGGGCCGGCGCGGTCCAGGCGCCCGTGATGGTCATGTCCGTGATCTGGCTGCGGACCAGCTCGTGGATCCGGTGGCCGCGCCGGTCCGCCGCGGGCAGCACCTTGAGCCCGAAAGTCGGGCGCCCGATCTCGGCGCGGGCGTCGGCCTCGTCGAGTGGCCGGTGCTTGTAGCCCATCGTCGCCGTGGCGACCCGCAGGGTCCCGTAGTCGAGGGTCCCGACCAGGGTGTCGGAGTCGGTGTACAGCCGCGGCGCCCCGAGCTTCTTGGGGTAGGCGCTGATCTCCCGACCACTCGCGATCGACGCGAGGCTGTCCACGTACATGGCGTGCAGGTAGTCGGCCGGCTCGCCCTCGTACTCGACGTGGAGCACCTGGCCGGACTCGCTGAACGAGCCCAGGCCCGGGGTGTCGGGCATCCGCATGACCTCGAAGCGGACGAGCGGGTCGGCGACGGTCAGCGGCTCGGGGACCACGGCGCGCATCGCGTCCGGGTCGGTGCGATAGGTGATGTTCAGGTACTCGCGGTCGGTGAACCGGTACTTCGCCGGCGGGTAGGCCGGCGCCCCGAGCGGGGTGGTCAGCTGCCGCCGGACGTCCTCGATGCGCATCCGCGCTCCCTCCGTCGCTCTCGGACTGAGCTTAGGAGAGCTAACTTTCTTACGCAATGTGAGATACTGTTACGCATATGGATAAACCGAGGGCGCACCACCGCACGGTGGACCGGGTGGCGGAGCTGCTCGAAGCCGCTGCGACGTTCCCGGACGGAGCGTCGCTCACCCAGCTGGCCCGGGCCGTGGGCGCCCCGGTGTCCTCGGTTCAGAAGCTCGTCGACGGGCTCGTCGCGGTGGGCTACCTCGACGAGTCGGGCCGCCGGTACCGGCTCGGGCCGGCCCCGTACGTGCTCTCGCTGCGGGCCGGACGCCGCCCGGTGTCCGCGGTGCGCCACGGCGACCTCGCTGCCCTCGCCGGGCGGCTCGCGGTACCCGTGCTGCTGGCCGTCCGGGTGGGCGACGACGCCGTCTACGTCGACTGGGCGGGCGCCGACGAGCCCTTCGACTACGCGCTCTCCTCCCGCGTGCGTGGCCCGCTCCCGGACACCGCCGCCGGTCGCGTCCTGCTCGCCCACCTGCCCGAGGCGGTGCGCCGCGAGGTGGTGCGCGCCGCACGCCCCGACGACCCGGCGGCGGCGGTCGCGCTGCTCGCCGAGACCGAGCGCATCCGTCGCACCGGCCGCGAGACCGGCACCAGCGGTCCGCTGCTCCCCGGTGCGGTGGCCGTGGCCGTCCCGGTGCGCGAGGCGGACGGCGGCGGGGGCGACGTGGTGGCGGCCCTCGCCGCGGCCGACCGCACCGGTGCCCTCGCGGCGCGCGCCGACGAGACCGCGGTGGTGCTCGCCGGGGCGGCCACCACCTGGGAGAGGCGAGCCGTGCGCGAGGGAACCGGCGACGGCCTCGCCGGGCCTGCCTGACCGGCCCCGGCCGGCGCCGGTGTCACGGCTGGGCGAGCTCGTCGTCCAGGCCGATCGAGCGCATCGCGGTCCACGTGTCGTCGACGTGGTGGGCGAGGAGCACCAGGTCGTGCAGCGTGCCCGACCGGTCGCGGATGTGGTCGCGCAGCAGTGCCTCGCCGGTGAAGCCGAGACCGTCGAACATCGCCAGCAGCGCCTCCTGGTCGGCGACCACCTCGACGACGACCTTGGTCAGCCCGAGCCCGAGCGCACCGACCAGCGCGTGGCGGGCGAGGGTGCGGCCCAGACCGTGCCCCCGGTGGTCGGGGTGCACGACGAGCCGGATCTCCCCGACGTGGTCGGACCACCCGTGCAGCGGCAGGACCGCGACGAAGCCGGCCGGCTGCCCCGCGTCGTCCAGCGCGAGCCACTGCCGGTCGGGCCGCCGCCACGAACGGATCGCCTCCGGGCTGTCGACGTCCTCCTTGACGAAGGTCCGGTCGCCCTCGGGGAGATCGGCGAAGAAGCCGACGAGCGCGTCGACGTGGTCCTCGTCGAGCGCCACGATGGTCACCACGCCTCCTCCGGCTCGAGCACGTCGCTGCGCCGGCGGAGGAAGTCGATGATCGTCGGGATCGTGGTCCGGGCGGCGGTCCGCCCGACGACGAGCCCGATGTGGCCGGCGTCGAGCCGCAGCTCCTGGCGGTCGGGCGACCCCACCAGGTCGATCAGCGGTCCGGCGGCACCCTCGGGGACGATGTGGTCGCGGCAGGCCAGCACGGTCAGGAACGGCACCGTGATGTCGGCGAGGTGCACGCGGTCCCCGCCGATCTCGAGGGTGTCGGTGAGCAGGCCGTTGTGGCGCACCAACATGTCCACCGTCTGGCGGGCGGCGGCGCCGGGGAACGGGATGTGGTCGTCCGACCAGCTGGTCATGGCCTGGTAGGCCGCGACGTAGTCATCGCTCCACAGCTGGTCCCAGAGCGTGACGTAACGGCTGACCTCGGCCGTCGGCCGCAGCGAGCGGAACGACTGGAGGACCACGTCGGGCGGGACGTTGCCGTTCTCGTCGAGCACGTCGTCGACCTCGAGGCCGCCCCGGGTGAACAGCGCGGCCATCGGGCCCATCTCGCCGAAGTCGACGGGTGTCGCCATCACCGACAGGCTCCGGAGCGGGGCGTCGGGGTGGTGCGCGGCGTGGAGCAGCGCGAGCACGCCGCCGAAGCAGTAGCCGAGCAGGCTCACCTCCTCGGCGCCCGAGTGCCGCAGGACCTGACGGATGCCGGCGGACAGGAAGTCGTCGACGTAGTCGTCGAGGCGGTTCTGCGCGTCCCGCTCGTCGGGCTCGCCCCAGTCGAGCAGGTAGACGTCGAAGCCCTCCG
>JAVXWR010000445.1:0-4699 GCA_032230725.1 Actinomycetota bacterium | reverse complement strand
GCGTGCTCGGCGGCAGCAGCCGGAACGGGTAGTGGTGCGTGCGCGACCGGATGGTCGGCAGCACCTTGTCCGGCTCCGTCGTCGCGAAGACGAAGATCAGGTGCTCGGGCGGCTCCTCGACGACCTTGAGCAGCGCGTTGAACGCCGCCGTGGTCACCATGTGCGCCTCGTCGATGATGAAGACGCGGTAGCGCGAGCTCACCGGGGCGAAGTGCGCGCGGTCGCGCAGCTCGCGGGCGTCGTCCACGCCGTTGTGGCTGGCGGCGTCCATCTCGGTGACGTCGAGCGAGCCGGGCCCGTTGGGCGCGAGCGCGATGCAGGACTCGCAGACGCCGCACGGATCCGGCGTCGGGCCCCGCTCGCAGTTCAGCGAGCGCGCCATGATCCGGGCGCTCGAGGTCTTCCCGCAGCCGCGCGGCCCGGAGAACAGGTAGGCGTGGTTGATCCGGCCGGCCGACAGTGCCGTGCGCAGCGGCTCGGTGACGTGCTCCTGGCCGACGACCTCGGCGAACGTGCCCGGCCGGTACCGGCGGTACAGCGCCAGGCTCATCGGTCCGGCCTCGCCGGGTGCACAGTCTCGATCCCCGCCACGGCGCCGAGGTTACGCGGGGGGTCCGACGGCGTGGGCCCGGCTCGGGGCGATCACGCCGGGGAGATGAAAGGGGACCCCGCGCACCCGCCAGAGCCCGCTGACCCTTGCTGCCTTCCGGCCCTGGGGGAGTTCACAGGATGGACGCCGCGCGGGGTCCGCCGCTGACTCTACCGGTCCGCGCGAGGCGCCTCGACCCCGGCGGTGCGACGCCGACGTCGGGCCCCGCCACCTCGTGGGCGGGGTGCCCCTGGCCTGTACCCTCGTGCGCGGAGGATTGGCCGAGCGGCCTAAGGCGCACGATTGGAAATCGTGTTGGGGTAACACCCTCACGGGTTCGAATCCCGTATCCTCCGCCAGCTGATCACGACGCCGGGTCCACCACGTGTGGGCCCGGCGTCCGTGTCTCCGAGGGCTTCCGGCTTTTCCCGGACGGCCCGGACGCGGCATCGTCGGCACCTGTGCCGATGAACCTGATGCACCGCCGCCTCTGCAGCTCCGCCGACTGGGCCGCGAAGGTCGCGGAGCGCATGCCCGGCGACCTCGCGGCCGTCGACCTGGGCGACGACGTCCTCGAGATCGGCCCGGGCTACGGCGCGACGACCGCCGTGCTGGTCGGGCGGGTACCGCGACTCACGGCGGTGGAGGTGGACGAGGTCTCGGCGTCCCGGCTGGCGGCGGAGTACCGGGGACGGGCGACGATCGTGCACGGGGACGGCACCGCGCTGCCGTTCGAGGACGGGCGCTTCTCGGCGGTCGTCTGCTTCACGATGCTCCACCACGTGCCCTCGCCGGCGCTCCAGGACGCGCTGTTCGCCGAGGCGTGCCGCGTGCTGCGCCCGGGCGGGGTGTTCCGCGGGGTCGACTCACAACCCAGCCTGCGGTTCCGCCTGCTGCACATCGGCGACACGATGGTCGTCGTCGACCCGGGGACGCTGCCCGCGCGGTTGCGAGCGGCCGGGTTCGACGACGAGCCCGATGTGGCGGTGATCGACGGCCGGCTGCGGTTCACGGCACGGAAGAGCTGAGCGCCGACCCGCCCGCCCACCCGCCCACCCCGCCCACCCCGCCCACCCCGCCATGATCAACAGCACTGGGCGCAGGTTCGTCGGTCGAAAATCATGCGCAGTGTGCTCCTCGCGCGAGGGGCGGGACTGCGGAAATGCCGGCCCGGCCTCACCCCGACCGCAGGCCCCGCACCAGCAGCGTCGCGAGCTGCTCGTAGGCCTCGGCGTCGGCCAGGCCCGTCGTCGCCGCGATCCGCCGCTGCTGGATCGCCTCCATCGTCGAGGCGATCACCTCGGCGGCGAGCCCCACGTGCACGTTGCGGAACGCCCCGGACTCCACGCCCTCGGCGATGATCTCCCGCACCCGCCCGGCCGCCGCCCGGGTGTTGCGCTCGTAGATCTCGGCTGCCGGCGCGAACGAGGCCAGGTCCTCGAAGAACCGCGCCGACGCGGGCGCCAGCTCCGCCGCCACGGCACGCAGGTAGGCGACCAGCCGCTCCGCCGGGTCGGTCCGCGTCGCGACGGCGGCCTCCACGTGGGTCGTCGCCACCCGGAAGAAGCGCACGACGGCCGCCGTCACCAGCTGCTCCTTCGAGCCGGCGAGCCCGTAGAGGGTGCGCTTGGAGCAGCGCAGGCGGGCGGCGACGTCGTCGAGGGTGAAGCCGCTGAACCACTCGGCGAGCATCAGGTCCACGAGCGCGTCGAACAGCTCGTCCCGCCGGACCGCTCCGCGGCGGACCGGGCCGTCCGCACGCGTCCCGGCCGTCGTCACCTGGCGATCATAGCGTCCTACGGCTACTCTCATTGGTACTGACGTTCCGTTCTTAGTACCGATAGGACGCACCATGGCGGTCGACCGGCTCCTGCCCACCGACGAGGCCCGGGCGCTCATCGAGCTCACGCGCGAGGTCGCGGACAAGGAACTGGCGACCCGCGTGGACGACCACGAGCGCTCCGAGACCTACCCCGAGGGCCTCTTCACGACCCTCGGCGGGACCGGCCTGCTCGGGCTGCCCTACCCGGAGGAGCTGGGCGGCGGCGGCCAGCCCTACGAGGTCTACCTGCAGGTGCTCGAGGAGCTGGCCACGCGCTGGGCGGCCGTCGCGGTCGCGGTCTCGGTGCACGGGCTCTCGTGCTTCCCGGTGGCCACCTTCGGGACGGCGGAGCAGCAGGCCACGTGGCTCCCGCGGATGCTCGCCGGCGAGCTGGTCGGTGGGTACAGCCTCTCCGAGCCGCAGGCCGGGTCGGACGCGGCCGCGCTGCGCTGCCGGGCCGAGCGCACCGACTCCGGCGACTACCGGATCACCGGCGAGAAGGCCTGGATCACCCACGGTGGCCGCGCCGACTTCTACGCCCTCTTCGCCCGCACCGGCGAGGGCTCGCGCGGCATCTCGTGCTTCCTCGCGCCGGGCGCAACGGACGGCCTGACCTTCGGGAAGCCCGAGGAGAAGATGGGGCTGCACGGCATCCCGACGACCTCGGCCACCTGGGACGGCGCGGTCCTCGACGCCGACCGGGTCATCGGCGCCGAGGGCCAGGGACTGTCCATCGCCTTCGCCGCGCTCGACAGCGGCCGCCTCGGGATCGCCGCCTGCGCCACCGGACTCGCCCAGGCCGCGCTCGACGCCGCCGTCGACTACGCCAACGAGCGCGAGACCTTCGGGAAGAAGATCGTCGACCACCAGGGCCTCGGCTTCCTGCTCGCCGACATGGCCGCCGCCGTCGACTCGGCCCGCGCCACCTACCTCGACGCCGCCCGACGTCGGGACGCCGGCGTCGCCTACAGCCGCCAGGCCAGCGTCGCGAAGCTCGTCGCGACCGACGCCGCCATGAAGGTCACCACCGACGCCGTCCAGGTCTTCGGTGGCGCCGGCTACACCCGCGACTTCCCGGTCGAGCGGTACATGCGCGAGGCCAAGATCATGCAGATCTTCGAGGGCACGAACCAGATCCAGCGCCTCGTCATCAGCCGCCACCTCGCCCGGTAGCGGTCCCGGTTCCCGACGGCGGGTCGGGGGGCTCCGGAGGCATGCCGCAGGATGTCACCCGATGCGGGGATTCCTGATCACGCTGCTCGTGCTCGTCGTGCTGCTCGTGGGCGCGGACTTCGGCGCGCGGTGGATCGCCGAGGACCGGGTGGCGAAGCAGCTGCAGTCGCAGCTGAAGCTGGACGAGGAGCCGGACGTCGCGATCCACGGCTTCCCGTTCGTGACCCAGGCGGCCGCGGGCGACTACGGCTCGGTGACGCTGACCGCGCAGCACATCCCGTACCGGCAGCTGCGCGACATCACGCTGGTCGCCGACCTCGGCGACGTGACGCTGCCGCCGCAGTCGCTGATCGACGGGACCGTCCGCTCGATCCCGGCGCGCACGGTGACCGCGAGCGCCCAGATCGACCCCGCCGACCTGGCTCGGGTGCTGCACGTCTCCGACGTCACCGTCGAGCCCGTCACCGAGGCGACGCTGGACGCGCGGCGGGCGACCGGGTCGACCGCGCAGAAGGCCCTCTCCGGGGTGGATCCCGCGCAGGCGGTGGCGCTGACGTCGACGACGACGGTGCTCGGACAGCAGGTCCGGACCTCGGTCATCGCGACCTTCAAGCTCTCCGGCGGGCAGATCGTGCTCTCGGGGCGCGACATCGCGGTCGACGCCGGCGACTCGGGCTCGGTCCCGAGCGCGGTGACGAGCGCGCTGCGCGGGCAGCTGTCGGGGTTCGCGGCGCGGGTCGATCCCGGGGCGCTCCCCTTCTCGATCTCCGCCACGGATCTGCACGCGCAGGACGGCAAGCTCGTCGTCTCCGGGACCGCGACGAACGTCGACCTGCTCGGCGGGTCGCTGTGAGGTGCGCCCGCCGTCGGTGGTGACCTCCGTGACAGGCTGAGCGCCGTGCAGACCATCCGCTGGGGCATCGCCGGGCCCGGACGCATCGCCGCGAACGTCGCCGGCGATCTCGTCCTGTGTGAGGGCACCGAGCTGGCCGCGGTCGGGTCCCGCTCGGCGGAGCGCGCCGAGGCGTTCGCCCGGGAGCACGGCACCGACGCGACCCGGGCGCACGGCTCCTACCGGGAGCTGCTCGACGACGACGCCGTCGACGTCGTCTACA
>JAVXWR010000416.1:0-2963 GCA_032230725.1 Actinomycetota bacterium | reverse complement strand
GCGGCGGCGGCGAACTGCTCGGTCCGCACCGTGTGCCGGTCGGCTCCGGGCAGGTGGCGGCACTGAACGTGGCGACGGACAGAGACCTCTGGAACGCGGCCATCAGCGTCGCGCCGAAGTCCTTCGGCGGTTGACCCCCGACGACGCCGACGACCACCGGCCGGCCGTTCGGGTGCAGCAGGCCGAGGAACGACGGCAGGTCCGGACCGGCGACGACGTCGACGATCACGTCGTAGCCCGACGGTGCCTCCCCGCCGCCCTCCCCGGAGCGGTCCAGGACGTGGGTCGCGCCGAGCCGGCGCAGCCGATCCCCGCGCTCGGCCGACGACGTCGTGACGGCCACGGCGCCGGCACCACCGGCGGCAGCGAGCTGGACCGTCGCGATCCCGATGCTCCCGGCGGCCCCGCGCACCAGGACGGACTCCCCCGCCACGAACCGGGCGTGGGCGAGCCCGAAGTGGGCCACCACCCCGGAGCTCCCGATCGTCACCGCATCGACGGCGGACAGGTCCTCGGGAAGGGCGACGATCTCCGTCACGAGCGCGACCGCCCGCTCGACGTAGCCCCCGCCCACCCCGGTGAAGCCCCACACGCGCCGGCCGACCCACGAGGGGTCGACCCCCTCGCCGACCGCGACGACGGTGCCCGCGACCTCCCCTCCGGGCACGTGCCCGGCGGCGAAGCCGTAGGAGGCCAGCGCGCCGCTGCGGATCACCGTGTCGACCCCGCCCACCCCGATCGCCTCGACGCCGATCAGCACCTGGCCCGGACCGGGAGCCGCGTCCGGGACGTCCACGAGCGCCAGGCCCTCGGGAGGCCCGAACGCCCGGATCACGACCGCCTTCACCATCGTCTCCTCGTCCCCGAGATCGCGCGCCGTGCGGAGGTCGGTCCGGCGACCGTCATGCGCCGGTCCCTGGGTCAGGCGTTCTCGCGCCCGGACGCGCTGCGCTGCGCGCTCGGGGTCTACCGCGCCCTCCCCGAGACCGGACGTCTGCTCGTCGAGGCCACGAGGGGGCGGCGCGTGCGGGTCCCGACGGTCGCGGTCGGCGCGGCACTGGTGGGACGGGCCCTGGAGCAGCAGCTGCGGCCGGTCACCGACGGCGTCGAGGGCACCTGATCGCCGACTGCGGGCACGTCGTCCCGGTCGATCGGGCGGAAGCACTGGTCGCGCTGGTCCGCGGCCCCGCATGATCAGGGACCACCGCACGGTTCGGACAGGCCGGCGAGGAAGGACTCGGCCGCCCCGTCCACACGTGTCCGGTCTCCACCCGCGAGCAGATCGAGCAGCAACCCGCGGATGACGGCCACCACCAACGTGGCCCGGCGCGACGCGGTCTGCGGGTCGACGGCGGTCCCCTGGGCGGCGCGCAGGGTGCCCAGCCAGTCGACGCCGACCTGGTCGAGGAACCCGGCGAACGGCTCCGGGGCCTGCAGGGCCGCGCCGTAGACGGCGAAGAACAGCTTGAACGTCGGCCACTGGCGCGGATGTGAGCACCACACCCAGACCGCCCGGGCCGCCGAGGCGAGGTCGGGGTGCTCGCCGGCGGCGACCTCGGTGCGTTCCCGCAGCCTCCCGAGGATCGCCTCGAGCAGCTGCTCCTTCGTGCCGAAGTGGTGGACCAACGTCGTGGTCGAGACCCCGAGCGACGCGGCGATCGAGCGCCACGACAGCTCCGCGAACCCCTGCGCCGTGGCGTGCTCCACCGCGGCGTCGAGCAGCTCCGCGCGACGGCGGAGGTCGACCGGACGTCCGACCACGCGATCCTCCCCTGGACTTTCTAGCACGGGCGTTCTAGGAATGTATTCATAGAACGACCGTTCTAGGAACCGATCAGCGGAGAGGCGCGACGATGAGCCCGACGAAGGCCCCGGTGGTGTCGGTGGGTCCGCTGACGGTGTCGCCGCCGGGCCGCTCGGTCGAGGTCCGGGTCTCCGCCCCGACCTCGGGAGGCGACCTGCCGGTCGTCCTGTTCTCGCACGGGTTCGGCTCGTCGTCCCGGGCCTACGGCCCGCTGGTCGACTTCTGGGCCGCACACGGCTTCGTCGTCGTCCAGCCCACCCATCTCGACTCCCGCACGGTGGCCCTCGCCCCCGACGACCCCCGCCGGCCGTCGTTGTGGCGCCACCGGGTCGAGGACATGACACGGGTCCTGGACGACCTCGACCGGCTCGAGGCCTCGGTGCCCGGCCTGCGGGGCCGTGTCGACCACGGACGCGTCGCGGTAGCGGGCCACTCCTTCGGAGGCCAGACCGCCGGGGTGCTGCTCGGGCTGCGGGTCGTGGACCCGACGGACGGCGGGGAGCTCGACCTCTCCGACCCCCGGGTCGGGGCCGGCGTCCTGCTGGCCACCGCCGGGCGGGGCGGCGCCGACCTTCAGCCGGGGGTGATCGAGGCGATGCCCTGGCTGAACCCGAGCTTCGCCCACCTGAGCGCCCCGACCCTCGTCGTCGCCGGGGACGCCGACGTCAGCCCCCTGACCACGCGAGGCGCCAACTGGCTCACCGACCCGTACCGGTTGAGCCCGGGCGCCCGCGCCCTGCTCACCCTCGTCGGCGGGGAGCACTCGCTGGGCGGCATCCCCGGGTACGAGGCGGCCGAGACCACCGACGAGGACCCCGAGCGCGTCGCCGTCGTGCAAGGGATGACGACGACGTTCCTGCGCAGCGCGCTCGACCCCACCGATCCCGCGTGGCGCGATGCCGCGTCCGCCCTCCGGGTCGCACCGGGCTCCTGCGCGACCCTCGAGGTGAAGTGACCGAGTCGCGCGGCACGGCCCAGACCCTGGTGGAGACGCGTCCGATGCGGTACCTGTAGTCCCGTGATCCCCGCCCGGCCACTCGTGCGACGTCTCCACGTCGACCTGTGCCGCGTGCCCGCGACCACCTGTTGTCGCCCGGGTCCCCGCCGCTCGCGTTCCTGACCGGCGTCGTCCCCGCGATCCCGGCCCCACGGCCCGGGA
>JAVXWR010000396.1:0-4240 GCA_032230725.1 Actinomycetota bacterium | reverse complement strand
CACCTCGGGCATGAAGCTCTGGCCGCCGAAGCCGGGCTCGACGCTCATCACGAGCAGCGTGTCGTAGTCGCGCAGGACCTCGAGCCAGTCCTCGAGCGGGGTGTTCGGCTTGACCGAGAGCCCGGCCTTCGCCCCGGCCGCGTGGAGGTCCTTGGCGATCTTGCGGGGGTCGTGCGCCGCCTCGGCGTGGACGGTGACGTTGTGGGCGCCGGCCTCCGCGTACGGCGGGGCCCAGCGGTCCGGGTCGTCGATCATCAGGTGGCAGTCGAGCGGGATGTCCGTGGCGGCAAGCAGGCTCTCGACGACGGGCAGCCCGAGGGTCAGGTTGGGCACGAAGTGCGCGTCCATGACGTCGACGTGCAGCCAGTCGGATCCGGCGACGGCGGCGGCTTCGTCGGCCAACCGCGCGAAGTCCGCGGACAGGATGCTGGGCGCGATGAGGGGGGCGGGCACGGCCGCCATTCTGGCCTACGGCCAGGTGGGCGCTAGCGCGACCGGCGCAGGGTCGCGCAGTACATGGCGTCGGTGCCGTGGCGGTGGGGCCAGAGCTGGACGCCGGGACCGTCGGGGACCGCCGCGTCGGGGACACCGGGGAACAGCGACCCCGTGTCGAGGACCTCCGCGCCGGTCGCCGCCACCACGGCGCGCACCACCTCCACGGTCTCGGCGGGGTGCGGGGAGCAGGTCGCGTAGGTGACGACGCCGCCCGGACGCACCCGCTCGAGCGCGTGGGTGAGCAGGCTGCGCTGCAGCTCGGCGAGCTCGGCGACGTCCTCGGCCCGGCGCCGCCACCGCGCCTCGGGCCGGCGCCGCAGCGCCCCGAGCCCGGTGCAGGGCGCGTCGACGAGCACCCGGTCGTACGCGGCCTCGGGCAGCACGACCTCCCGGGCGTCCCCGACGTGCACGCGCACCGGGAGCCCGGCGGTGGCCTTCTCGACGAGGGCCGCACGGTGCGGCGCCCGGTCGACCGCGTCCACCGTCGCGCCCTCGATCGCCGCGAGCGCGCCCAGCATCACGGCCTTCCCGCCGGGGCCCGCGCAGAGGTCGAGCCACAGCTCGTCGCGGCCCTCCAGCTCGGCCCGGGCGGCGGCGAGCGCGACGAGCTGGCTGCCCTCGTCCTGCACGACCGCGAGCCCCTCGCGGACGGGTTCCAGGTCGCCGGGGTCGCCGCCCTCGGTGAGGTGCACGCCGTAGGGCGAGTACGGCGCCTCGTCGCCTCCGGTGATCGCGGCGAGCTCCTCGGCGGTGATCTCGCCGGGGCGCGCGGCGAGGTGGACCTCGGGGCGGGCATCGTCGGCCGCGAGGGCCGGGCCGAGCTCGGTGTCGGCGGCCGGTCCCAGGGCGTCGCGAAACACCTCGGCGATCCAGCGCGGGTGGGCGTGGACGAGGGCGAGGTGGCCGAGCGGGTCCTCGGTGGCGTCCGGCGCGAGCTGGTCGAGCCAGGCGGCCTCGTCCCGCTCGCCGACGCGGCGCAGGACCGCGTTGACGAAGCCCGTGGGCTTCGACCCGGCGCGGGAGCGGACCAGTTCGACGGTGGCCCCGACGGCGGCGTGGGCGGGGATCCGGGTCCGCAGCAGCTGCTGGGCGCCGAGCCGGAGCGCGTCGAGCACGACGCCGTCGAGGCGGTCGAGCGGGCGGTCGACGCAGGCGCCGAGGACGGCGTCGAGCAGGCCCTGCGCCCGGCAGGCGCCGTAGGCGAGGTCGGTGGCGAGGGCGGCGTCCCGGCCGGAGATCCGGCGCTCGCGCAGCAGCCGCGGCAGCGTCAGGTTGGCGTAGGCGGCGTCCTCGCGGACCGCGCGCAGCGTGTCGAGCGCGGCCTCGCGGGCCGGGTCGCCCTGCGGGGGACGGTTCGGGCCGGACCGTCCCCGGGGCGGCCCGGAGCGGTGCGGCTTCTCGGCCCGGCGGCGCGGGCCGCGCCCGGAGCGGTGCCCCCCGGGCGGGACGGAGCTGTCGGTCATCGATACCCCGTCGCTTCGCTCGCCCCGGTCATCGATACCCCGTCGCTTCGCTCGCCCCGGTCACGCGAACCGCTCCCCCGGCGCCGGTTGGGCCCCGCGCGTCCAGTCGACGGCGGGCATGGCCGGCTTGCCGGCGGGCTGGACGGTACCGAGCGCGACGGGCGCCGCGGCCGTCCCGACCAGCACCCGACGCTTCTCGACGCGCAGCTCGCCGGGCGCGAGGTCGTCGAAGCCGGTCGTGGTCACCGGGCCGATCTTCACGCGCTGGCCGCGGAACTCCGTCCACGCCCCCGGGGCCGGCGTGACGGAGCGGATCGTGCGGTCGATCGCGAACGGCGGGTCGGTCCAGCGGACCCGGGCGTCCTCGACGGTGACCTTCGGGGCCAGCGACGCGCCCTCGGCGGGCTGGGGCACCGCGTCGAGCGACCCGTCGTCGATGCCGTCGAGGGTGGCGGCGAGCAGGCCGGCCCCCGAGGAGCTGAGGCGCTCGAGCAGCGAGCCCGCGGTGTCGTCGTCGGCGATCTTCTCGGTGACGGTGCCGAAGACCGGGCCGGTGTCCATGCCCTCCTCGAGCCGGAAGGTGGTCGCCCCGGTGATCTCGTCCCCGGCGCGGATCGCGGCCTGGACGGGGGCGGCGCCCCGCCAGGCGGGCAGCAGCGAGAAGTGCAGGTTCACCCAGCCGTGCTCCGGGATCGCCAGCGCCGCGGGCCGCAGCAGGTTGCCGTAGGCGACGACGGGGCAGCAGTCGGGGTCGATCGCCCGCAGCCGGTCGAGGAACTCGGGATCCGACGCCCGGCTCGGGGTCAGCACCTCGATCCCCGCCTCGTCGGCGAGGGCACCCACCGGGGAGCGCTGCAGCGTGCGGCGGCGGCCGGCGGGCGCGTCGGGGCGGGTCACGACGGCGACGACCTCGTGCGCGTCGGAGGCCAGCAGCCGCCGCAGGGACACGACGGCGGGCTCCGGGGTGCCCGCGAAGACCAGCCGCATTACCGGCGGACCCCCCCGAACAACGGGTTCACCGGGCCGTGCGTGGCCTCGTGCGGGCTGACCTCGATCCGCGGCGGGGCGGCCGGGTCGAACCATTCCGCCTGGCGGATGGCCGCCATCGCCTCCTTGCGGGTCGCGGGGTCGAGCTTGTCGAGGAACAGCACGCCGTCGAGGTGGTCGGTCTCGTGCTGGATCGCGCGGGCGAGCATCGCGGTGCCCTCGATCTCCTGCGGCTCGCCGTGCAGGTCCCACCCGCGTGCGACGACGTGGTCGTAGCGGCGGCAGTCCCACCGGAACCCCGGGATCGACAGGCACCCCTCGGGCCCGACCTGCTCGGTCTCGTCGAGGACGGTCCACCCCGGGTTGACCATGTGCCCCTCGACGCCCTCGGCCCGGAAGACGAACACCCGCAGCCCGACCCCGATCTGCGGGGCGGCGAGTCCGGCGCCGCCCTGCTCGAGCATCGTCTCGTGCAGGTCGGCGACGAGGGTGCGCAGTTCCTTGTCGAACGTCGTCACCTCGGTGGCGCGCTCGCGCAGGACGGGGTCTCCGAAGTAGCGGACGGGCTGGACGGTCACGGGCGTCGAGTCTACGGAACCGCGGCGCGCGGCTCCGGTGGCTACAGCGGGTCCTGCGGGTCCAGCAGCACGCGGACCGGGTCGGTCTCCTTCCGGGCGGAGCGGGTGGCCACGGCGGCGGCGAGCTCGGTGGCGAGCGCCCGCCCGGCCCGGCGGGGGACGCGGACCAGGCAGCGTTCCGCCCGCTCGGTGCGTTCGTCGGCGCCGGGCAGGCGGGTGTTCGGGGGCAGCTCGACGGGGCCGAGGACCTCGGCGTCGGGCTCCCCCTCGCCGGTCTGCGGGAGGTGCAGCACCTCGAGCAGCCCACGCAGCGCCTCCGGGTCGCCGTCGAGCGCCGCCATCCGTACCGCGGGGGGCAGACCCAGCTCGGTCCGGGCGTCCAGCTCCGCGCCGGCGTGACCGGCCGGGTCCCACCGCACGAGCGCCTGCACCGCCGCGACACTGGACTCCGCGACGACCACCACCCGCCCGCCGTCGGGACCCGGACGCACCAGCGAGGCCGCCGCGAACCACCGCCGCACCGTCTCCTCGGCCGCGCGCAGCTCGGGGCGGGCCAGCAGCGCGGCGCCGTCGAGGAGCAGCGCCGCGCCGTACCCGCCGTCGGCGACCGGCTCGGCGCCCGGGGTGGCGACGACCAGGGCCGGGCCGGCGGGCACCGTGTCCAGGACAGGGGCGCCGCCGCCCGAGGACCGGACCACCGTCTGCGGGAAGGCCCGC
>JAVXWR010000388.1:0-4190 GCA_032230725.1 Actinomycetota bacterium | reverse complement strand
GACGCGACGGCGGCGAGCGGCCGCTCGGGATCGGCGTCGGGCTCTACAACGAGCTCACCGGTCTCGGGCGCGCCGCCTCCGCGGGGCCGCGGATGCCGTTCCGCACCGGCCACGACGCGTGCACGGTGCGGGTCAACCCCGACGGCGACGTCACCGTGTTCTCCGGCGTCACCTCCCAGGGCCAGGGGCTGGAGACGACGATGGCCCAGGTGGTCGCCGACGCCCTCGGCGTGGCCTACGACGACGTGACCGTGCGCTACGGCGACACCGACGAGTCGCTGTGGGGCTTCGGCGCGTTCTCCTCGCGCCAGGCGGTGATCGGCGGGGGCGCCGCCCACCTCGCCGGTGCCCACGTCCGGGACCGCGTGCTCGCGCTCGCCGGGGCGCTGCGCGAGATCGACGTCGCCGACCTCGACCTGCGCGGCGGTCAGGTGCACGTCCGGGGCCAGGAGAAGCCGATCATCTCGCTGGCGGAGGTCGCCCGGGTCGCCTACCTGCAGTCCGACCGGCTGCCCGAGGGCTTCGAGCCCGGGCTGGAGGGCACGAAGTTCTACGACCCGGTCCGCGGGGCCTTCGCGGCCGGCGCTCAGATCGCGGCCCTCGAGTTCGACCCCGCCACCGGGGAGACGACCATCCTGTCGTGGGTCTGCGTGGAGGACGCGGGCACGATCGTGCACCCGGTCATCGTCGACGGGCAGATCGCCGGGTCGATCGCGCAGGGCATCGGCGGGGCGATGTACGAGCACCTCGTCTACGACGACGCGGGCAACCTCACCACCGGCACCCTGCTCGACTACCTCATGCCGACCTCGGGCGAGATCCCCGAGCTGACCATCGACCACGTCAGCACCCCGGCGCCCAACCCGACCGGGGTTCGCGGGGTGGGCGAGGGCGGCACGCTCGGGCCCAACGCCGTCGTCGCGGGCGCGCTCGCCGACGCCCTGGGTGTCGAGGTCGACGACCTGCCCGTCACCCCCGCCCGGATCTGGACGCTGCTGCACGGAGGTGCGGACCGGTGAAGTGCCCGCCCTTCGAGTACCACCGGGCCACCGACGTGGCCGACGCCGTGGCCGCCCTCGCCGCTGCCGACGGGGAGGGCAAGATCCTCGCAGGCGGGCAGAGCCTGGTCCCGGTGCTGGCCCTGCGCATGGCGCGGCCCGACGTGCTCGTCGACGTCAACCGCGTCCCCGGCCTGGCCGACCTCGCGCTGCGCGACGGCGTGCTGCACGCGGGCGCGCTCGTGCGCCACACCGCCCTCGCCGCCCAGGAGGCGCACCCGCTCGCCGCCGAGGCCGCCGGCTGGATCGGGCACACCGCCATCCGCAGCCGCGGCACCCTCGGCGGCAGCCTCGCCCACGCCGATCCCGCCGCCGAACTGCCCGCCGTCCTGCGGGCGTGCGACGGCGCCGTGCACGTCGCCGGACCGGGCGGGTCGCGCCGCGTCGGGGCCGACGCCTTGTTCGTCGGCGCCCTGCAGAGCGCCCTGGCGGAGGACGAGATGATCACCGGGGTCGAGCTGCCGGTCCCGGACGCCTGGGGCTTCGCCGAGTTCGCCCGGCGGCACGGCGACTTCGCCGTCGTGTCCGTCGTCGCCGCCCGCTCCGGCGGCCGGCTGCGCGTCGTCGTCGGCGGGGTCGCCGGCACGCCGCACGTGGTGGACGCCGGGGCGCTGCTCGACGTCGGCGACGCGGTCGGCCCGGACCTGGTCGCCGGGCTCGCCGACGCCGCTGCCGACGACGTCGCGCCCGTCTCCGACCTGCACGGCAGCGCCGGGTACCGCCGCGCGCTCACCCGCGAGCTGACCCGGCGGGCGCTCGGCGACCTCGCCGGCGACCCCCGCCGCACCTCCGTCCGGGAGCCCGCATGAGGATCACCCTGACCGTCAACGGCGAGCGCCACCGCCTCGACGTCGAGCCGCGGCGCACCCTCGCGGACGCGCTGCGCGAGGACCTCGGGCTCACGGGCACGCACCTCGGGTGCGAGCACGGGGTGTGCGGCGCGTGCACCGTCCTCGTCGACGGCGAGCCCGCCCGCGCGTGCCTGATGTTCGCCGTGCAGGCCGACGGGTCGGCGGTGAGCACCGTCGAGGGGCTCGCCGACGAGGACGGGACGTTGCACCCGCTGCAGGAGGCCTTCTCGGTGTGCCACGGCCTGCAGTGCGGCGCGTGCACCCCGGGGATGCTGATGACGGCGGCGCACCTGCTCGAGGTCGAGCCCGACCTGGACCGCGAGCGGATCCGCGCCGAGATGGCGGGCCACATCTGTCGCTGCACCGGCTACATGGGCGTCGTCGACGCCGTCGAACAGGCCGCGAGCCGCCTCCCGGCACGCGTCCCGCCGGTAGGCTCGGGGACGTGACGGTGAAGATCGGCTACAAGGCGTCCGCCGAGCAGTTCGGCCCGAGGGACCTGGTCGAGTTCGCGGTGCAGGCCGAGCAGGTCGGCCTCGACAGCGCCTGGGTGTCCGACCACTTCCTGCCCTGGCGGCACGAGGGTGGCCACGCGCCGTCGGCGCTGGCCTGGCTGCCCGCCGTCGGCGAGCGCACCTCGCGCATCCAGCTCGGCACGAGCGTGCTGACCCCGACCTTCCGCTACAACCCCGCCGTCCTCGCCCAGCAGTTCGCGACGATGGCCCTGCTCACCGAGGGCCGCGTGGTCCTGGGGATCGGGACCGGCGAGGCGCTGAACGAGGTCGCGGTCTCGGGCCGGGAGTGGCCGGACTTCAAGGAACGGTTCGCGCGGCTGCGCGAGTCGGTGCGGCTCATCCGGGCGCTGTGGACCGAGGAGTCCGTCAGCTTCGAGGGCGACTACTACACGACCGTCGACGCCTCGATCTACGACCGCCCGACGACGCCGGTGCCGATCTACGTCGCGGCCGGTGGCCCGCAGATGGCGCGCTACGCGGGCCGCGCCGGGGACGGGATGATCTGCACGTCGGGCAAGGGCATGGAGCTCTACACGGACAAGCTGATGCCCGCCCTGGCCGAGGGCCGCGAGAAGGCGGGCACGCCCGGGACCGACGGCGTCGACCGCACGATCGAGATCAAGATCTCCTACGACCGCGACGCGGACCGGGCCCTCGAGAACACCCGGTTCTGGGCGCCGCTGTCGCTGACCGCCGAGCAGAAGCAGTCGGTGACGACGGCCCAGGAGATGGAGAAGCTCGCCGACGAGCTGCCGATCGAGCAGATCGCTCAGCGCTGGATCGTGACCTCGGACTCGGACGAGGCCGTCGAGCAGGTCCGCCCCTACGTCGAGGCCGGGCTCGACCACCTGGTCCTGCACGGTCCGGGCCAGGACCAGCGACGGTTCCTCGAGCAGGTGGGCGAGGACCTCGTCCCCCGGCTGCGGGACCTGGGCGGCTGAGCGGCATCCCTCGTCCTGCGGCCGTGTGGGTCGTCGCGGGCGCGCCCGGGGCGGGCAAGAGCACCGTTGCCGGCGCGCTGCTGGACCTGCTGTCACCGGTGCCCGCCCTGCTGGACAAGGACGTGCTCTACGGCGGCTTCGTGGCCGCCACCCTCGCGGCCGCGGGCCGGCCGGACGGTGAGCGCGAGGGGCCCTGGTACGACGAGCACGTCAAGGTCCACGAGTACGGCGGGATGACCGCCGCCGCGCGGCAGATTCGGGCGCACGGCTGCCCGGTGCTGCTCGTCGCGCCCTTCACCAGCCGGATCCGGAACGCCGTGTCGTGGGCGCGGTGGGTCGAGGAGCTCGGGGGCGAGCCGGTGCACCTCGTCTGGGTTGGGTGCGACGAGGAGGCGCTGCGCCGGCGGCTCGAGGCGCGCGGGCTCGACCGCGACGCGGGGAAGCTGAGGGCCTTCGACGCGTTCGTCGCACGCATGCGGCCCGCGGAGCCGCCCGACGTCGCGCACCTGGCCGTCGACAACAGCTCCGAGGGAACCGCCGGGATCGACGCCGTGCTCCGGAGCGCGGTCGGTGCACGGGCGGCGCCGGGCTGACAGGCTGCTCCTGCCGCACCGTTCGGCGCCGTCGAGGAGGTGCACCATTCCCACCGAGATCCGGTACGAGTCGGTCGGCGGGACCGCGACCATCACCCTCGACCGCCCGGACCGCCTCAACGCGTTCACCCCGACCATGGCGGGCGAGATCGTCGAGGCCTTCGACAGCGCCGACGCCGACGGCGACGTCCGCGTCGTCGTCCTCACCGGCGCCGGACGTGGGTTCTGTGCG
>JAVXWR010000387.1:0-3784 GCA_032230725.1 Actinomycetota bacterium | reverse complement strand
GGGGAGCACGCCGATAGGGAGACTTCTCTGATGATCGGGGCTAGGGCGACAACGACACCGGCGGCGCCGGCCGCACCCCGGTGACCAGCGCGTTGTAGAACAGGCCCCGCGGGACGACCCGCGAGAGCACGGTCTCGTCGAACCGGGAGAGCCGCTGCCAGCTGCGGTAGGCGAACATGGCCCACGGGAAGCCGAGCTTCTCCGGGCGCACCGCCGCCTCGAAGGTCCGCACCGGCCAGCCGAACAGCGCCGCGGTGAGCTCCTCGGTCACACACCGCACGTCGACCGCGCCCGCGCCCAGGGCGAACCGCTCCAACCGCTCGGGCGAGAACACGTGCTGGTCGACGACGGCCTCGAGCGCCGCCGCCCGCGAGGACTCGTCGAGCTCGGACTGCGGCCGCCGCCACGAGCGCAGCGGGGCGAGCCTGGTCAGGTTCGTCGTCGCCCACCACGTCGCCTGGCCGAGCTTGCGGGCGTACAGGTCGCCGATACGTGTCGGCTCCCCCGCGAACACGAACCGCCCGCCGGGTTTGAGCACCCGGAGGATCTCGCGGAAGGCCCGGTCGAGGTCGGGGATGTGGTGCAGGACGGCGTGACCGACGACGAGGTCCACGGACGCGTCGGGCATCGGGATCGTCTCGGCGTCGGCGACGCGGCCCTCGACGTCGAGACCCAGTCCCTCGCCGTTGCGCACCGCCACCTCGACCATGCCCGGCGAGAGGTCGGTGACGGTGCCCTTCTTGGCGATCCCGCCCTGCATGAGGTTGAGCAGGAAGAAGCCGGTGCCGCAGCCCAGTTCGAGGGCGTGCTCGTAGGGGCCGGTATCCGGGGCCACGGCCCGGAAGCGGTCGACGGCGAAGGTGATGCAGCGCTCGTCGTAGGAGATCGACCACTTCTCGTCGTACGTGCCCGCCTCCCAGTCGTGGTAGAGCACGTTGGCGAGCTTGGGGTCGTGGCGGGCGGCGTCGACCTCGGCCTGGGTGGCGTGCGGGTTCGGGGCGGCGGGGTTCGGGGCGGTCATGCTCAGCGCCCCAGGAACTGGGCCTTGCCCGGGCCGTTCTCGACGAAGCTGCGCATGCCGATGACCTGGTCCTCGGTGCCGAAGAGCGCCGCGAAGACCTCGGTCTCCAGATCCAGGCCGTCGCGCAGGCCCAGCCCCAGCCCGCGGTCGACGGCGATCTTGGCTGCGGCCAGGGCGCGCGTCGGGCCGTTCGCGAACTGCTCGGCCCAGGCCCGCGCGCGGGTGTAGACCTCGTCCGGTGGCACGATCTCGTCGACGATGCCCAGCTCCAGGGCCTCCGGGGCCTTGACGAAGCGGCCGCTGAAGATCAGGTCCTTGGCCTTCGCGGGGCCGATGAGCCGCGCGAGCCGCTGGGTGCCCCCGCCACCGGGGATGATGCCGAGCAGGATCTCGGGCAGGCCGACGGTGGCGTTGTCGCCGGCGATGCGGCGGTCGCAGGAGAGCGCGATCTCGAACCCGCCGCCGAGGGCGTAACCGGTGAGCGCGCAGACCGTCGGCTTCGGGATCTCCGAGACGGCGCCGAGGCCGTGGGAGAGCTCGTGGGCGCGGGCGGCCATCTGGGCGTAGGTGAGGTCGGCCATCTCCTTGACGTCGGCGCCGGCCGCGAGCACCTTCTCGCCGCCGTAGACGACGACCGCGCGCACGTCCTCCCGCTGCGCCGCCTCGGACGCGATCTCGGCCAGCTCGACGTTGACCTGCCGGTTCACCGCGTTCATCGGCGGGCGGTCCAGGCGGATGGTGCCGACGCCGCCGTCGACCTCGAGGCGCACGAACTCCGTCACAGCTCTCCCTCCGGGCCCCGAGGGCCCTAGTACTTGCGGTAGGCGGTGAACCGGCCGCGGCGGCTGAGCAGCTCGAGGGGCTGGTCGAACGCCAGGGACAGGTTCTCCGAGGTCATGACGTCGTCGAGGAGGCCCTGGGCGACGATCCGACCCTCGCGCAGCAGCATGCCGTGGGTGAAGCCCGGCGGGATCTCCTCGACGTGGTGGGTGACCATCACCATGGTCGGGCCCTCCGGGTCGGCGGCGAGCGCGGTCAGCCCGGCCACCAGGTCCTCGCGGCCGCCCAGGTCGAGGCCCGAGGCGGGCTCGTCGAGCAGGAGCAGCTCGGGGTCGGTCATCAGCGCCCGGGCGAGCAGGGTGCGCTGCCGCTCCCCCGACGAGAGCGTCCCGTACTCGCGGTCGATCAGCTGGGCCGCGCCGAGCACGTCGAGCATCGCGAGGGCCCGCTCCTCGTCGATCTCCTCGTAGGCCTCGTTCCAGGTCCCGACGACGCCGTAGCCGGCGCTGCGCACGACGTCGCGCACGATCTCGTCGGCGGGCACCCGCCCGGCGAGGCTCGCCGACGCGAGCCCGATCCGCTCGCGCAGGTCGAAGACGTTGACGCGGCCCATGCGCTCGCCGAGCAGGTCGACGGTGCCCGCGGTGGCGTGCATCTCCGCGGCGGCCAGCCGCAGCAGCGTGGTCTTCCCCGCGCCGTTGGGACCGATCACGACCCAGCGCTCGTCGAGCTCGACCGACCAGGTCATCTCGGCGAGCAGGGTGTTGCCGCCGCGACGCACCGAGACGTCGCGCATCCGGACGATCTCGTCCGCGTGGGGACGGTCGCCGACCTCGGTCGCGTCGGCCTGCCGGGGCATCGGGGCGAGCTCGGGGTGCGAGGTCGACACCGGTCGGGGGGCACTCACGTGGCCATCCTCTCCGATTCGGTTCGGCGAGCACCGTGTGGGCCGGGGTCGGCATCGGGCACGATCGGTCGTCATGCGCCCCACCAGCGAGGGGACCGTCGACGACACGGCGGCCCTCCCGACCGACACGCCCGGCGCCGTCCTCGACGACGACGGGGTGCTCGCCGTCGCCGTCCCCGCCACGACGACGGCCGAGGCGGTCGAGCTCTGCCTGCTCGGGGAGGGGTCGGAGGGTTCGGAGCGGCGCATCGGACTGGCCCGCGGCGCGGACGGCTGGTGGCGCGGGTCGGTCGCCGGGATCGCCGCCGGGCAGGGCTACGGGCTGCGGGTGCACGGGCCGTGGTCGCCGCGGACCGGGGTGCGCACCGATCCGGCGAAGCTGCTCGTCGACCCGTGGACCCGTGGGATCGGTGGGCGGTTCACCCGCTTGGCCGCGGCACTCGCGCACTCGGGCGAAGACCCCTTCGGGCCGCGCTCGGACGTCGACTCGGCGGGGTCGGTGCCCTTCGGGGTGGTGACCGCGCCGGTGCCGCCCTCGTCGTCGTCGCGACCCGCGGTGCCGTGGCCCGACACCGTCCTCTACGAGACCCACGTGCGCGATCTCACGATGCGCCACCCCGACGTGCCCGACGGGCTGCGCGGGACCTACGGCGGCCTCGCGCACCCGGCCGTCGTCGAGCACCTGCGCGGGCTCGGGGTGACCACGGTCGAGCTGCTGCCGGTCTTCGCGAACGCCCCGGAGCCCTCGCTGATGGCCCGCGGCGCCCACAACCACTGGGGCTACTCGACGCTGGCCTACCTCGCCCCGGAGCCGCGCTACGCCGCCGTGCCCGGACAGGAGGTCGCCGAGGTCCGCGCCATGGTCGACGCGCTGCACACCGCGGGGCTCGAGGTCGTGCTCGACGTCGTGTTCAACCACACCTGCGAGGGCGGGGTCGGGGGGCCGTCCCTGTCGTGGCGCGGCCTGGACGCCCCGTCGTGGTACCAGCTCTCGGCCGACGGCCGCGACGTCGACCTCACCGGCTGCGGCAACACCCTCGACGCCGGGTCGCCGCTGGTCCGCGCGCTGGTCCTGT
>JAVXWR010000355.1:0-2729 GCA_032230725.1 Actinomycetota bacterium | reverse complement strand
TACGACGCGCCGTGGAAGGACATCGAGGCGCAGGGCTGGGTCGCGCCCGCCGACTGCGTCGAGGTCCGCGTGACGATGACCGAGAACGAGCGGATCGTCTACGCCACCTCGGAGGCCGACGAGCGGTACCGGATGTGCGCCTGCGCCCGGACGAAGATCCCCGTGGTGCAGTCGATCCTGGCCCGGCACCCCGACGAGCCCGCCCTGGTCATCGGCGCCTACATCGACCAGCTCGAGGAGATGGGCGCGGCGCTGGACTGCCCGATCATCCAGGGCTCGACGACGAACAAGGAGCGCGAGCGGCTCTTCGGGGAGTTCCGCCGGGGCGAGCTCCCCCGGCTCGTCGTCTCGAAGGTCGCGAACTTCTCGATCGACCTTCCCGAGGCCTCCGTCGCGATCCAGATCTCGGGGACGTTCGGGTCCCGCCAGGAGGAGGCCCAGCGCCTCGGCCGTCTGCTGCGACCCAAGGGCGACGGCCGCCAGGCGCACTTCTACTCGGTGGTCTCGCGCGACTCGGTCGACGCCGAGTACGCCGCGCACCGGCAGCGTTTCCTCGCCGAGCAGGGCTACGCGTACCGGATCGTCGACGCCGACGACCTGCTGGGTCCGCCGGTGCCCGACGTCGACTGACCCCGGCCCCTGGTGCGGCTCAGCGGCTGTACCAGGGGAGCTCGGGCCGTCCGGCCGCGGGCGCGACCGGGGCGGCGGTGGGAGCGGGGCCGGACCGGGGGGCGACGCCGAAGGAGCGCGGGTCGGAGCCCTGGTCCACGTCGACGATCCGCCGGCCGAGCGGGGTGAGCGAGACCGGGATGAGCTTGAGGTTCGCCCAGGCGAAGGGGATGCCGATCATCGTGACGGCGAGCGCGATCGCGGTGACGACGTGCCCGAGCGCGAGCCACCAGCCCGCGACCACGAACCAGATGACGTTGCCCAGCGTGGAGCCGAGGCCGGCGTCCGGGCGGCGCTCGAGCCGCTGACCGAAGGGCCACAGCGCGAACAGGGCGATCCGGAACGACGCGATCCCCCACGGGATGGTCACGATCAGCACGCAGCAGATCACGCCGGCGACGACGTAACCGATCGCCATCCACACCCCGGCCAGCACGAGCCAGACGAGGTTGAGCACGATCCGGATGGCCTCCATGCCCCCAGGATGCCCGCATCCCGTCCCGGGTGGGCCGGATGCGGCGGGAACTATTTCCCCGACGACGGGCTGCCGGCCCTGCCGGCCCTTGATCATCGTCCCGTAGCGGATCCGGACGCCCAGCCCCATGATCAGCGAATCGAGGAGGCCCTGGACGCCCAGGCGTCAGGACCTCGTCGTTCCAGCGATCATGGTCGACCGGGCTCATCGCGCACCCAGGCGGGCCAGCGTCCGCCGGATGTCGTCGAGCACCTGCTCGGGACGATTGACCAGGTCGTCCCAGGTCACCTCGGCCACCACCCAGCCGTCCGCGACGAGGGCACGCTTGCGTGCTCGATCGCGGACGAAGCGGTCGCGCGTGCTGTGGAACGCCCAGCCGTCGACCTCCAGGGCGAAGCGGACCTCAGGGAAGGCCAGGTCGAGGAAGAACTCCTGCCCGCCCGTGAGCCTCACTGCCCGATTGACGACCCACCCCGTGAGCCCGCCCCTCCGGAGCAGAGCGATCACGCGGCGCTCCGGGTCGGAGGCCGCGTGGTCACCGGCCTGCACCAGCAGACGGTGGGCGGCCGCAGAGCCTCGTCGTCCGAGGTGGCGGGCCTGCGTCGCCCGGAGCTCGTCGAGGGTGACCAGGCCCTGCTGGAGGACCCGGTCGAGGAAGGGCTGACCGTCCCGGCCGAGGGCGACCGCGGCGTCGAGGACCGCCAACGGCTTGCTGGCCACCCACAGCCCGTGGTGTTCGATGCGGTCGCCTCGAAGATCTCGCTGGGCCACGGAGACACCGGCGAGCGGGCGACGCGAACAGCCCCGCGGGAGGCCGACGACGATCGGATGCGGACTGGCGACACCGAGGTCGAGCCACCACGCCGCAGCGACTCCGAGGAGGGCGCCGACGGGACGCACCCACTCCGCCGCCACCCGCACGCGTGCCGCCGGGGTCCCAGGGCCACGCGCACGCGAAGAACAGCCCGGGGGCGCGTCGGAGCCACTCACCACTGGCGATCTTGCGGGCGATCTGGTCGTCGCTCAGTCCGAGGGCCCGGGCCTGCGCCCGGGTGATGACGCCGTCGTGGGAGGCCAGGAACCGGTCGAGGTGCACGGGGCGTAGACGCTGCCGACCCCGAACCCGCTCCCTTCGGTTTCATGATCGTCGGAATGACGAGCCCCTGGACGCCCAGACCTCAGGGGCTCGTCGTTCTGGTGATCATGGACGACCGGGCTGAGCACCAGCCCATGCCACGACGAAGGGCCGCACCCCGCAGGAGCGGGATGCGGCCCTCGTCAGTACTGCGTCTCGGGAGTGCGCGGACTCAGAAGTCCATGCCGCCCATGCCGCCCGTCGGGTCGGCGCCGGCTCCGGCGCCCGCCTTCTCGGGCTTGTCGGCCACGACGGCCTCGGTGGTGAGGAACAGCGCGGCGATCGACGCGGCGTTCTGCAGCGCCGAGCGCGTGACCTTGGCGGGGTCGATGATGCCGGCCTTGATCAGGTCCTTGTACTCGCCGGTGGCGGCGTCGAGGCCCTCACCGAGCGCGAGACCGCGGACCTTCTCGGCCACGACGCCGGGCTCGAGGCCGGCGTTGTGCGCGA
>JAVXWR010000350.1:0-6895 GCA_032230725.1 Actinomycetota bacterium | reverse complement strand
CGAGCAGGGCGACCACCGACTTCGTCAGGGCCCCGACCACGCCGTAGGCCAGACCGGCCGCCGTCGCGAGCAGCGCCGCGCGGCGTGGCCCGCGCCGGCGGCCGGCCCCGACGACGCACGCCACCATCACGATCACGACGACGACGCCGGCCGGCGCCCAGTGCGACGGGGGCGCCCGGTCCACCCCAGGGCTCGGTTGGCCGACGAGGACGAACAGGACCAGCGCCACCACCAGCGCTCCGCACCACCACAGCTGGGCGCGGGTCACCCGGCGTCGCGACCGGCGGGCCTCCAGCGGAAGGGCGAACAGCAGCGTCGTGACCAGGAGGGGCTGCACGAGCAGCACCGAGCCGAGGCCCAGCGCGGCGGCCTGGACCAGGTAGGCGACGGTGTCGCTGCCGGCCCCGAGCCACCACCGCGGAGAGCGGATCAGCCGCGCGAGCAGACGTCCCCCACGGGCCTCCTCGTCGGGCACCTCGGCGGCCGCCCCGCGCTGGGCCACCGAGGCGACCGCGAACAGCAGCGCCGCCAGCACGGCGAGCCCGGCGGCAAGAGCGTCCAAGGCGCCCACGCTAGCGGCCCGGGGAGCGCCGCTCGATCACACGGTGTGGAGCAGGGCCCGGAGGGTGTGGGCGCTGTAGTCGACCCGGAGGTCGGCGGTGGCGAGCGCCGCCCGGACACCCCCCAGGGCGCGGTCGGGCTCGGCCGTCCAGAAGGTGTCCTCGCGGCGGAGGACCAGCCGGTCGAGGAAGCCCATCGCCGCGCGGTGGGAGTCGCCGTAGCGCCGGGCCCGGTCACGGTCCCCGAGGTCCTCCGCCAACCGCCAGGCGGCCCCGACGCCCTCGGCGACGAACCCGGTCAGCACGGTGGGAGCCCGGGACCCGAGGTCGACGAGGTAGCTGCCGTCGACCCGCAGCTGCTGGGAGACCATCCAGTCGGCGATCTCGAAGACGAACTCGGCGGCGTCGTCGCCGCCCGGCGCCCCGGCCCGGTGCCACTCGGCCCACCCCTGGGCCTGCCAGGAGGCCACGCTCCAGGGCCGCAGGCGGCGGAACCGTCGGCGGGAGAACCCGAGGAGGGCGTCGGCGTCGACGTCCACCGGGGCACGGCCCGAGCGGTGGTAGCGCGCCAGGGCGAGGACCACGGCCCCCGGGAGGTAGTCCGGTTCGGAGCGGGTGGGGACGACGCCGGGCTCGCGCACGGACCCGTCGGGACGCACCCAGCCGGCGAGGTGGCGTGCCAGCTCCTCCCAGTCCCCCTCGGGCGTCGGGTCGCCCGGCTCGACGCCGGAGAGCAGCCCGGCGGAGGCCATGCCGCTGGGCAGGTGCTCCGGGACGCGGATGTGGCCGTCGAGGAGGTCGAGGTGTCGGCGGGCGTGGCCGAGGCCGCGGCGCGCAGCGTCCGCCCAGTCCTGCCTGCCGAGCAGGACCCCGGCGTCGAGCAGGACCCGCAGTCCGTGCACGCTGCGCGCCGCGGTGCCGGCGCGCTTCTCGCGTCCCGTGCGGGGGTCGTAGCCGTACGACGGCCAGCCGTCGGCGTCCGCCCGGCGCTGGAGGTGGGTGGCCAGGAGCTCGACGTCGTCCGCGGTGAGCCGTCCGTCGGGGCGATGGACGGATCCGAACGCGAGGCGGTGCACGTCGTCGCCGGGGCGGTCGAGCCAGGTGGCGGACTGGTAGATGGTCCAGGACGGCGCGGTGGCGCCGATCGTCCGCGTCAGGCTCGCGGCTACGCCCCGGGGGCCGAGCTCGTGGTGCGCGACCGCGTACTCGGTGATCAGACCGCGGCGGTCCCCCTCGCGGGCCTCGACGGCGTCGAGGCCGCGTCGCATCGGTAGCGGGGCGTCCGTCGTCCCGATCGTCTCCGGGTGGTGGTGGAGGCTGACGCAGGCGGTCGCCCCGGTGACGTCGGTCCCCGCAGGCGCGGACTGCAGGGCAGCGGTGGCCGCGGCGACCACGGCAGCGTCGAGCGACCCGGCCTCCGCCGGGCGCGCCAGCCCGTGCCCCACGACGGTGTGGGGCGGGCACCGGCGGTAGAGCTCGACGGCGACCGCCTCGACACGGACGGGGACGAGCGCGTCGTCGAGCGGCCCGCCTGGTTCCGCGTCGTCGAGGACATCGCGGACCCGGCCGGTCAGCCGGGCGCCGACGGCGTGGTCGTCGGGCCAGGGCTCGGTGGCCTCGACCCCGTACGGCAGCCAGGTCGCCCCGTCCTCGACGTACTTGGCCACGGTGTGCCGGAAGACGTCGTGGGGCTCGGTCTCCTCGACGCGCGCGTTCGTCCACCGGGCGTGGAGGTACTGCTCGAAGGTGCTGGTGAAGTACTGGGTGTTCGGCAGCGCCCCGCCGAGCTTGGCGGTCCACGAGCGGCTGCGGACGACCACCCCGTAGCGGTCGAAGTCGAGCTCGGCCGGGGTGGTCGGGGTCAGCGGGCCGAGGAAGCTGACCGCGATCTTCACCTGGGCCAGGATCTCGGTCGTGAACGTGGCTCCCAGGCGTCTCGCGGTGGCGGTGGCGGCCAGGACGAGGTCGGAGGCGGGCTCGGCGTCGTGGGCGTCGAAGTGCCAGAACCCGCCGCGGGCGAGCCGCCCGTCGTCCACCCGGCGGCGGAGGCTGACGAAGACCCCGCCGTCGCCGTCGACCTCGGTGCCGAGGGCAGCGGGCGGCCGCAGGGTCGTCCCGGTGGCCGCCAGGTGCTCCAGCACGCGGCGGGCGACGTCCGCGGGGGGCAGACCGTCGGGGACGCGGTCGTCGGACCACGTGACCTCGATGGCCTCGCGGGGCGCGAACGGCGGCGGTCCGGCCGCCCCGAGGTCGCTCCAGACGTCGAACACGGTGCCGACCCGGTAGCCGAGGGCCTCGAGGCGCTCCCGGCCGCCGCGGCCCGGGAACTCGACCAGCGCGACCAGCCCCTCCACCTCGAAGCCCTCGGACTCGAGGATGCCCGCGGCGGTGAGGAAGGAGCGCCCGGAGCTCAGGGAGTCGTCGACGACGACCACCCGCCGGCCCCGGACGTCCCCCATCCGGTCACCGTCGACGCGCCAGCCGGGGCCGTGCCCCTTCGGTCGCGCCCGCACGGCCAGTGCCGCGTAGCGGTCGTCGAGCACGACGCACCCCGCCGCCAGCGGGGACGCGGTGACCCCGTAGGCGGCGAGGTGCCTCGCCTCGAACGTCGACAGCTGCTCGAGCAGGGCGCGCGCGATCAGCCGGGAGCCGGAGCTCGTCGCGCTGACGGCCCAGGTGTAGAGCATCCAGGCGCGCGACGACCCGTCGACGCCGGAGAGCCGGACGCCGTCCTCCCGACGGAGGAAACCGTCCCGGCGCAGCAGCAGCCGGAGCGTCTCGCGGTCGTCCGGCGTGAAGCGCGTCGCGGCGTCAGCCGCCGTGGCCGTGGTGGCCGGCATCGTGGTGGGACTCCGTGTGCTGGTCGTGCTCGGCGGGCTGGTCGTCGTGGCGCTCGTGGGAGGACCCGGAGTGCTCGTGCGAGGACCCGGAGTGCTCCTGGTGCGAGCCGCCGTCGTGAGAGCCGTCGTGGCCGCCACCGTGGTGGGTCGGCGCGGACTGGCTCTGGAAGACCGGCGGGTCGTCGTCGACGTGCCCCTGCTGGTGCTCGCCGCCGGTGTGGGCGGGGGCGTGGCGGACCTCGCCGTGGAAGGTCGAGCCGGAGCCGCCGTGCCCCCCGGTCTGTCCGAAGTGGCCGCCGACCGGCCCGGCGATCTCGACGACGTCGCCCGGCTGACCCGAGCCCCCGAAGACGTCGGGCGGACCCTGGTGGATCGGCCCGGCGATCTCGAAGACCCCGCCCGGGTCGTGGTGGACCGGACCCGCGATCTCGAAGACCCCGCCCGGGTCGTGGTGGACCGGTCCGGCGATCTCGACCACCTCACGGGGGTCCAGGCCGGTGGGGCCCGCGATCTCGACCACGTGACCCGGGTCCTGATCGATCGGCCCCGAGTCCTCGGTCACGACCACCTGACCCGGCTCCCAATGCACCGGTCCCGCGAACTCGACCACCTCACCCGGTCCCCCGTAGATCGGCCCCGGGTCCGGACCCGCGAACTCGACCACCTGGCCCGGGTCGCCGCCGACCGGACCCGCGACCTCCACGATCTGGCCCGGGTCCTGGTAGATCGGGCCCGCGTCCTCGAACACCCCGCCCGGGTCGTGGTGCGCCGGCTGGTGCGTCGGCCCCGCGATCTCGACCACGTCGCCCGGCTCCGTATGGAGCGGACGCCCGTCCTCGAAGACGTCCCCGTGGAGGTCCCCGGGACCGACGAGGGTGGGGTCGTAGGGCTGGTTGTGGTGCCCGGCGCCGGCCCCGGTCCTGCCGGGATCCTGATTCGGTCTCGCCGACTCGCTCATGGCGTGCTCCCTCCGCGGCCCAACCCTCGTGACCGAGCGCTCCCCCAGCCTGGTCAACCCGGACATCGAGCGCATGAGTAGCGACGTACTCAGAAAGCCGCGCACGATGTGCGCCCTACTCGGCCGCGCTCACCGCTCGGGAGGCGGAGCCACGTCGAGTCCTCGGCCGAGTGTGTCGAACGCGGCACTGACGATCCCGTGCAGCCCGGCACGGTCCCCGGAGCCGCCCTCGGTCCAGCGCTGCATCGCCACCCGAATCCCGGCCATCGCCGTCGCCGCGACCAGCGACGGGTACAGCCCGACGGGCCGGTCCCCCGAGGCGTCCTCGGCGACGTCCTGCCCGATGCGCTCGGCGACCGCTGCAGCCAGCGCCCGCTCCCCCGCCGCGTACGCCGCGAGCTGGTGCTGGAGCAGCGAGGGACTGCGACGCATCATCCGCAGCTCCTCGAGTCGCTCCTCGGAGGCGACGTCGTCGACGAAGACGAGCGCCGCGGCGCGGAGAGCGGTGAGGACGCTCTCCGATGCGGGCCGCGCGCGGAACTCCTCGACCAGCAGCTCGGTGCGGGCCGCGTCCCCCGCGACGACGGCCTCCTCCTTGCTCGAGAAGTAGTTGAAGAAGGTCCGCAGCGACACGTCGGCCTCGTCGGCGATCTGCTCGACGGTCACGTTCTCGATCCCGTGCTCGAGCGCGAGCCGCAGGGCGGCTTCGCTCAGCGCGGCCCGGGTCGCCTGCTTCTTGCGCTCCCGCCGACCCACCGCCACCGGGCCAGTCTCGCGCGGGGCCGTCAAGGCGCCGTTCATCGCGTCAGCGCCGGGAGGACCTCGGTGGCGGCGTCGAGCACGGAGACGTCGGTGATCGCCCGGTGGCGACCGCCGGCGAGGACGACGTCGCGCCGCCGGGCGCCGACGGTGCCGCCGAGCAGCTCGACGTGGGGGTTGCCCCGCCACTGCACGACGAGCAGGTGCGGCTCAGTGCGGCGGTCGATGGCGACCCGGTAGCGGCCGTCGTCATCGGCGACCGCGCGGGCCAGCTGGTGGCCGCTGCGGTCGACGACGGTCAGCACCGCCCCGGGGGCCGGGAGCCCGCCCTCGCGCACCACGCCCTCGACGACCGGGGCCTCGTCGTCGTCGCCGACGGGAGCGTCGGCGCTGGGCGTCTCCGCAATGTCCACGACATCGACGGTGTCCCGCAGCGGGACCTCCCTGAGGAACAGGATCGCGATCAGGGCGATCAGTGCCAACGGCGCGGCGACCAGGAACATCAGGGCCACGGAGTCGCCGTAGGCGTTCTCGACGATCGAGCGGATCGCCTCGGGCAGCGTCGCGAGGTTCGGGATCTGGCCGCCCGACGACGGGGTAGCCGAGGCCGGGATGCCGGCGGCGGTCAGGCCGGAGGTGATGGCCGTCGAGACGTGACCGGAGAGCAGGGCTCCGAGCGCCGCGACCCCGGCCGCACCGCCGAGGGAGCGGAAGAAGGCGACGGTCGAGCTGGCCGCGCCCATGTCGCGCAGGGCGACCTGGTTCTGGACGGCGAGCACGAGGTTCTGCTGGGTGGAGCCGACGCCCACGCCGACCATCGCCATGGCGACGGCGAGCTCCCAGTAGGGGGTGTCGGCGCCCATGACCAGGCCCTGCAGCAGCAGCCCGGCGACGAGGAGCACCCCACCGCCGACCAGGTACGGCTTCCACCGCCCGTAGCGCGAGATCAGCTGTCCGACGACGGTCGAGGCGAGGAACAGCCCGGCGATCATCGGCAGGGTCAGCAGGCCGGCCTCGGTGGCGCTGGCGCCGCGGGCGAGCTGGAAGAACTGGGACAGGAAGACCGAGGAGCCGAACATCGCGACGCCGACGAAGAGGGCGGCGACGGTCGCGAGGGCGACGGTGCGGTTGCGGAAGAGCTGCAGCGGGACGATCGGCTCCTTCGCCCGCGACTCGACGACGACCGCGAGCACGAGGGCGACGATCCCGGCGGCGAGCCAGGCGAGCGAGCCCCACGAGACCCAGGCGAAGTTCTTGCCGCCCAGCGAGACCCAGATGAGCAGTGCGGAGACGCCGCCGGCCACGAGTAGCGCGCCGAGGTAGTCGATGTGCACCTCGCGGCGCTGCGTGGGCACGGTCAGGGTCCGCTGCAGCACGACGAGCGCGACGACCGCGATCGGCACCGTGACGTAGAAGCACCAGCGCCAGCCGATGGTGTCGACGATGACCCCGCCGATCAGTGGGCCGCCGACGGTGGCGACGGCCATGATCGCGCCGAGGTAGCCGGAGTACCGGCCGCGCTCGCGCGGCGGGATGATCGCGGCGAGCACGACCTGGGCGAGAGCGGTCAGTCCGCCCATGCCCAGGCCCTGCAGCACGCGGAAGCCGATGAGCTCCGGCGTCGACGTGGAGAGCCCCGCCAGCATCGTGCCGACGATGAAGACCGTGATGGCCAGCTGGACGAGGAGCTTCTTCGAGAAGAGGTCGGCGAGCTTGCCCCAGATCGGGGTGGACGCCGTCATCGCCAGCAGCGACGCGGTCACGACCCACGTGTACTG
>JAVXWR010000349.1:0-9780 GCA_032230725.1 Actinomycetota bacterium | reverse complement strand
GACGACGCGCTGATCCCCGCCGCGCAGCGCACCGCCATCTACGGCTCGGTCGGGTCCCCGTGACCGCCGCGCAGCGGGCGGTGCTGGACCGGGCCGTCGCGATCCTGCGCGGCAGCGTCGCCACCCGGCCGCCACCCGCCGGGACGCTGCACTTCGGTCTGTTCGCCCTCTCCCGGCTGCTCGAGGAGATCGCCCGGGTCCCCGGCACCGCCACCGATCCCGTCGGCGAGGCCGCCCTCGAGATCGCCCGCCACATCGTCGACCACGGCGTGCGGCTCCCCCGGGAGACCGCGGCGCCGACCCCCGTCTCCCGGGAGGACGAGCGATGACCGATCCCCCCGGCGGTGCCGGCACGACGGGCTGGCGAGCAACCTCATCGGCTCGGTCGGGCTCAGCTGCGTCGTCCACGCCGGGACGACCGTGGTCGTGGTCCGCGGCGCAGGGGCATCGATCAGGAATCCGCGATGAGCCGGGACCTGAACGCCTCGAAGGGGTCCTCCTGCGCCTCGACGGAGCTGGCGGCCAGCGCGTAGTCGAGGGCGTCCGGGACGCGCAGGTGCGCACCCTGCGCACGGGTCTCGGCGAACGCGGGCCGACCGAGCGCGACGCCGACCGCCTCGACCAGTGCATCCGTCGAGGCCTGCATCCCGGGCCACACCTCCACTCCGACGACGTGACGAGCGTGCTCCGAGGCCCCCACGAGACGAGCTGCGACCTCGGGCCGTGCCTGGGCGAGGGCGAGGGCCGCCAGCCCGGAGAGGCAGTAGGCCGCTCCCTCGTAGTCGAGGACGCTCGCGTGCAACGCGGCGGCGGCCGCATAGTGCTCCCGGGCACCGGGGAGATCACCCGCGGTGTAGGCGTCGAGCCCGAGCATGTCGAGGGCGTGCGCCCGGAGGTTGTCGTTGTCGATCGCCGACGCGGCCCGCAGGGCGGCGGCGTGGATGCGCAGCGCCGCATCGGGGTCGCCGACCAGCAGGGCGTACTGCCCACGCGTGGACAGCGTCACGGCCAGGCCCCACGAATCGCCGAAGCGACGGAATTCCCCGGCTGCCTCGTCCAACCGGTCGTTGGCCTCGGAGGCGGCGCGGTTGACCGCCGTCCACCCCAGCCCGAGCAGCGCATAGGCACGGAGCCGCACGTTGCCCAGCGCCGTGGCCGTCTCGAGCGTCTCGCGCAGCAACGGCTCGGCCTCCCTCGCCCGCCCGGTCATCACCATGGCCATGCCCCACACCCCGCGCAGGAGCGCGGAATCGTAGGGCTCCAGGTGGGCGGCCGACGGCAGGGTCGCCGCCTTCTCCGCGACCTCACCCGTCATCGCGAGCTGGCCCCGACTCCACCAGTACGTGAACAGGGGGGCGAGCAGTCGCCCGACCGTCCGTGCGTCGTCGCTGCGGAGGGCCCACCGGATGGACGACAGGATCTCGTCGCGCTCGCGGTCGAGCCGTGCGCCGGCGGCGCGGTGCCCGGGTCCCTGCAGGTCGTCCCGGACCGCCCCGACGACGTCCACCAGGTACGCCGCGAGGCGGGCGACGGTCGAGTCGTTCTCGCCGCGCTCGACCAGCCGCTCGTTGCCGTAGGCGCGGATCGTGTCCAGCATCCGGAACCGCAGGGCGCCGTCGACGTCGGGCGCCTCGGTGTGGATCAGGCTCTGGGCGGCCAGGGACGACAACGTCGTCAGGACGTCGAGGTCGCCGTCGGCTGCGCCGACCGCTTCACACGCCTCGACGGTCCAGTCGCCACTGAACACCGAGAGCCGAGCCAGGAGCGTGCGCTCGTCCTCTCCCAGCAGGCCGTAGCTCCAGTCGATCGTGGCCCGGAGCGTCCGGTGGCGGGCGGGAGCGTCGACCGTGACCGCGGCGAGGTCCAGCGCGTCGCCGAGCCGATCGAGCAGCGCGGCGGGCGTCAGCAGCCGCAACTGGGCGGCCGCCAGCTCCACCGCCAGCGGGATGCCGTCCAACCGTCGGCAGAGCTCCGCCACCGCCCGGGCGTTGGCCGCGGTGAGCGCGAAGCTCGGGCGCACCCGCTGGGCGGCGTCGACGAGCAGGCGCACCGAGGCCGATGCCCCGATCGCCGCGAGGGTGTCGATCTCGTCGTCCATCGGGATCGACAGCGGTGACAGCGGCACCTCGCGCTCGCCCCGGAGGCGGACGGCGGCCCGGCTGGTGGCCAGCACCGTCAGGTCCGGACAGGCCGCCAACAGCTCGCCGAGGTCCTCGGCGGCGGCGACCACCTGCTCGAAGTTGTCCAGCACGAGCAGCAGGCGCCGGCCCTGGAGCCGGTCGATGAGCATGGGCAGCACCCGGCGGGTGCCTTCCGGGTGGATGCCGTGGGCCTCCGCGACCGCGGCGGTCCAGCTCGACGGGTCGCTGACCGGGGCGAGATCCACGAACGACACCCCGGCCGAGCCGGCGGGCGTGGAGGAGCCGACGAGCAGGGCCACCTCGAGCGCCAGGCGTGTCTTGCCGATGCCACCGGGACCGGTGATCGTGACCAGGCGGACGTCGGGGTCACGGAGCAGCGTGAGGACGTCCGAGAGGTCGTCCTCCCGGCCGACGATTCCGGTGGGAGGCACCGGCGGGGTCGCGATCCGCAGCTCCGGCGCCGCCGAGCTCTCCGCTCCGCCGAACCGCTCGCTCAGGAGGACAGCCAGGTCGTCACCCAGCAGTTCGGCCAGCTCCTCGGCGTCCTCGAAGCGCTTGTAGGACAGTCCGTCATCGGCCTTGACGTCCGCCAGCAGCGCCGTGAGCCGGGGGTCGCGCTCTGCTGCGTCCTTGACGTAGATCAGCTTCGGCATGTCGCCGGAGAGGCGGTATTCGTCCTCGAGTCCGGACGACTCCTCCCCTGGTGCGACCCATCCGTACTGCTGCCAGTAGATGCCGACGAACACGTCGCTGTGGGCCAGGTAGGCGCGATAGAGGTCGCGCGGCGGATGAGGCCGCGCCCCGGTCTCGAACATCACCGGAGTCAGATGCATCCGCGCGATGGCCTGCCCGACCGCCACCCGCTCGACCGCGAGTTCCCGGAGGGTGGAGGAGACGAACACCCGCACCCGCTGGTCGGGAGTTCGGATCGTCGCTACCCCGGTGGACGCTCCCGGCATGTGACTCCGATCCGTCCGAGGGCGGACGCCGACGGCCGAGGCTCGCAGACCCAACGCGCTGCGGCGCCTGCTCCACCGCTCGTCGCGTGCGTCGTCGGCCGCGCTCTGACGGGGCGGCCGCGTCTCGCCTCACCCCATCCGGACGACGTCGGAGGTGCCGAAGCGCTCGGCGACCAGCTGCTTGACCCCGCGTGGGAAGTCCTTCTCGCAGGCCAGGTGGGTCGGGATCATCTTCCGGAGAGCGTCCGGGTCGCCCGCGAACGCCCCGGCGCACAGCTCGGGGGCGACGTTGGCCAGCGCGAGGATGCCCCCGGCGCACCCCAGGGACCCCGCGAGCGGGAGCAGCGCGGGGTTGCCCGTCCACACCGGCCCCGCGTAGGTCTCGACCGTGGCCAGCAGCCGCGTCGCGTCGCCCGAGGAGTCCTTGACGCCGGCCGTGGGCAGCGTCGGCAGGACCTCGACCGGGATGCCCGGGGGTGCGACGGCCGGGAAGTGGTAGGCCAGCAGCGGCACCGTCCCTGCGGCGTCGGCGAGCGCGCGGTAGTAGGGCGCCGGGTCGAGGAGTCCCCGGGGGCTCCGCGCGATCACCGCGTCGACCCCGGTGTCGCCGGCCCGGGCGGTCAGGCGGACGGCCTGGTGGGTCGACGCGGCTCCCGTGCCCCCGACGAGGACGGTGTCCGGCGCGACCTCCCGGACCGCCGCGAACAGCCGCAGCCGCTCGTCGTCGTCGAGGGCGTCGGCCTCGCCGGTGGTGCCCGCCACGACGAGGGCGTCGACGCCGAGCTCGACGAGCCGGGCCGCCAGGTCGGCGGTGCCGGGGTGGTCGACCTCGCGGTGCGCGTCGAAGAGGGTCACCAGGGCGACCCCGATGCCGCGGAAGACGGGATGTGGGGCGCTCACCGCGGGTCCTGGGCTCCCATGGACGCCGGCTCCGCGGTCGCTGTGTCCCGACCCGGGTTGGCCCGGCCCCGCAGGGTCAGCATGACCGCGCCCCCGAGGAGCAGCGACACCGCGAGCACCAGCGAGGTGGACAGGAAGCTGCCGTCGGAGACGTCCTGCAGGTAGCCGCCGAGGTACGGCCCGACGAAGCCGCCGAGGTTGCCCAACGCGTTGACCAGCCCCATCGCGCCGCCGGCGAGGGCGGCCGGCACCGCCAGGGAGGCGCTGGCCCAGAACGGCCCGTCGTAGGCCAGGACGCCCGCGGTCGCCACGCAGACCAGGGCGATGGACAGGACCGGGATGCTCCCGAGGGCCACGGAGGCGACCAGGGCGATCGCGCCGATCGTCAGCGAGATCATGACGTGGAAGCCGTAGCGGCGGTTCCGGTCGGCGGCCCGGGCGTTGAGGTACATCGCGACGACGGCGACGACGTAGGGGATCGCGGTCAGCCATCCGACGAGCACGGAGTTGCCCCCGGTGGTGCCCTTGAGCAGCGTCGGCAGCCAGAGCGTGAGGCCGTAGAACCCGACCTGGATGAGGAAGTACACGAGCACGAGCCGCCACACGATGCTGGAGCGGAAGACCTCCCGGTACCCGGCCACGGGCGGCGCGTCGGCCTCGTCGCGCGCGAGCTCGCCCTCGATCCACTCCCGCTCCTGCGCGGACACCCAGCGGGCCTGCGACGGGCGGTCGGCGACCAGCCACAGCCACAGCGGCAGGGCGATCACGAAGGGCAGGGCGCCCTGGATGAAGAACAGCCCCCGCCAGTCGGAGAACGAGAGGATCCAGCCCGACAGCGGCGCCGTGATGATCGAGGAGATCGGGATGTTCATCATCCAGATCCCGAACGCCCGCGCCCGCTCGCGGGTGGGGAACCAGTGGCTGATCAGGACCAGGATCGCCGGCCAGATGCCGCCCTCGGCCACCCCGAGGAACAGGCGCACCACCAGGAGCTGGGTGAAGTCCTGGACGACACCGGACAGGATCGCGAAGAGGCCCCAGGCCACGATCATGATCGCGACGAACTTCTTGGCGCTCCAGCGCTCGGCGAGGTGGCCGCCGGGGATCTGGAGCACGAGGTAGCCCAGGAAGAAGACCCCGCCTGCGAGCCCCTGCTGGGCCTTGTCGATGTGCAGCTCGCGGCCCAGGCCGTCGAACGCGAAGCTGATGTTCGTCCGGTCCATGAACGAGATGACGTAGACGATCACCGCGACGGGGATCAGGCGCAGCCAGCGGGTGCGCCCCACCGGGGACGGCGCGACGGTGCGGTCGGTGCCGGCAGCGGCCATTGCTGCCCACCTCCTCGTCGGGGTGTGCGCGTCGGGGCCGGGATCCGGCCACCGCGCGGCGTCCCGCAGAGTGTCGTCCGGGTCACAGCGGGTTCACCGTGCCAGCTCGCGGCGTCGACTGTCCAGGCCGAACAGGGGGGTGGACGTAGCCTGGGGCCAGGAGCCCCGAGGGCGTCCCCCCACACGGCCCTTCACGGGCGGGAAGAAGCCCATGAGCTCCGCCACCACACCCCGGGAACCCTCCCCCGACGGCACGCCTCAGGCACCGACCGGCGAGCCCGGTGGTCGCGCGCGGCCGACCGGCCCGGTCGGGCCGGTCCCGACGTCGCCCGTCGACGACGGGTCCGCGCTCGGGTCCCCGGGTGCCCGCTTCGACCAGCAGTCGGCGTTCATCCGCGGTTTTGCCGGGGCCTGCGGTGTCGCCGTCGTGGTGGCCGTCGCCTGGCTGGTCATCCAGGTCGGCTCGGAGCTGATCCTCGTCGGACTGGCCCTGTTCATCGCGGTCGGCCTGGAGCCCGCGGTGGCCTGGCTCCAGCGGCGCCGCTTCCCCCGGGGCGTCGCGGTGACCGTGGTCCTGGCGCTCGCCTTCGGGTCGGTCGCCGGGTTCCTGGCCACCGCCATCCCGGTCGCCGTGGCGCAGGCGACCCAGGCCGCCGCCGCCCTGCCCACCTTCCTGGCCTCCCCGGCCGGCCAGAGCTCGGTGCTCGGCCGCCTCGAGGGCCGGTTCCACCTCGAGCAGATCCTCGAACAGACCGTCACCGCGGACAACGGTGCGACGGTCCTCGGCGCGGGCGAGGCCGTCGTCGGCGGCGTCGCGTCCACCGTCATCGTGGTCGCGCTCGTCGTCTACTTCCTGGCCGACCTGCCCCGGCTGCGTCGCACCGCAGGCCGTCTCGTCCCGGCCTCGCGGCGCATGCGGGCGACCCTGTTGGCCGACGAGATCCTCGCCAAGGTCGGCGGCTACGTCCTGGGCAGCCTGCTGCTCGCGCTCATCGCGGGGACGTCGACGCTGGTGCTGCTGCTGATCCTGGGGATCAGCTACGCCGTGCTGCTGGCGGTCCTGGTGGCCCTGCTCGATCTCGTACCCGTGATCGGGTCGATCCTGGGGGGCCTGGTGGTCACGGCGGTCGCCCTGGGCAGCTCGGTCCCGGCCGCGATCGCCACGGCGACCTTCTTCGTCGCCTACCGGCTCGTCGAGGACTACCTCCTGCTGCCCCGCATCATCGGGCGGACGGTGAACGTCCCGGCGCTCATCACGCTGGTCGCCGTCGTCCTCGGAGCCGCCCTGCTCGGGCCCGTGGGGGCCATCGTCGCCATCCCGCTCGCCGCCGCGGCCCTGCTGCTCGTGCGCGAGGTGGTCATCCCGTACTTCGACCGGACCTGATCGCGGGGGCGATCCGGTCAGGTTCCGTGGCGCGGCGGCGCCGGAGCGCCCGGCGCGGCGACCTCGAGCGCCCGGCGATGCGCGGCCGTGAGCAGCCAGGCCACCGCACCTGTGCTCTCGGGGTCGAACCGCCCGGCGAGACGCCAGAGGTCGAGGAAGACGTCGTGGGTGATGTCCTCGGCGACGGCCGCGTCCCCGCACACGTCCCGGGCCAGGAAGTAGATCCGGGCGGCGACCCGGTCGTAGAGCTCGCCGAGCGCCGTCGGGTCACCGGCCGCGATGCGGCCGACGATCGTCGCCTCCGACGCCGTGCTCTCGGCGGCCGCCGGTGAGCCGCCGGCCCGATCCATGGTCGACACGCGCGCCCCCACCTCGTCGCGGCATCCGGGGAACGGATGCGGGCGTCGGGGGCCAGGGCGCCGGTGTACCGCTCGACGTCGTCGAGCCCCCACCGATTAGCCCGCCGGACGGGCGCCCAAACGGCACCCCTCGCGATCCCGGCGACCGCGAGGGGTGCTCCGGCGGCCCGGCAGGGCCTGCGCACCACCGGCACACCACGCAGCTCCGGCCCGGCCCGGCATGCCTCACGTGCCCCTGATCAGCGCTCACGATGAGCGGGCGGCCGCGTCTCCGCACCCACGGGCACACCACGCAGCTCCGGCCCGGCCCGGGCATGCCTCACGTGCCCCTGATCACAAGCCCGTCCGCCGTGCTCGTCACCGGCCATGGCCCGCTGTCCCCACGCCGGCGGCCTGACCCCGTTCCGCCGGACCGCCCGGCTGCGCCGGACCCAGGCGGACGGCGTTCCCGACGATGTGGTTGCGCAGGACACCGAGGCGTTCGACCTCGACCTCGACCTCGTCCCCGGGCGCCAGCAGCCACGGCGGGGTCCGGGCGTAGCCGACTCCCGACGGCGTGCCGGTCGCGAGGAGATCGCCCGGGTGCAGCGTCATGGTCCGCGAGACGTGCGCCAGCGTCTCGCCCACGTGGTAGACCATCTCGCTCGTCGACCCGTCCTGCACCACCTCGCCGTTGACGCGCGTGCGCACCCGCAGCCCGTCGCGCAGATCCCCGACCTCGGCCGCGGGGACCATCGGCCCGAGCGGGCCGGACCGGTCGCCGTTCTTCCCCAGGATCCACTGCGAGGTCTGCTTCTGCGCCGCCCGAGCGGTGATGTCGTTGAAGGTCGAGTAGCCCACGACGGCGGCCAGCGCCTCCTCCGGAGTCACGTCGACCAGGGTCCGGCCGACCCACGCGACGACCTCGCCCTCCCAGTCCAGCCCCGCCTCGTTGCCCGGGACCGGGACGTCCGCGCCGTCGACGGTCAGGGAGCGGGTCCAGCGCGCGAACAGCGTCGGGTATGCGGGCAGCGCCTCGTCGCGCAGGGAGCCCTCGGCGACGTGGCGCAGGTAGTTCAGCCCGATGCAGAGCATCCGGGCCGCCGGCAGCACCGGTGGGACGAGGTCGACCGTGTGCGCCGCCGTGGCCGGCCCGCTCGCCGACCCGGCCAGGTGGCCCTCCGGATCGCGCCAGAACTCCTCGACGTCGCCCAGGACGGTCCCCGTCGTCCCGTCCTCGGACAGGTCGGCGACGTCCACTCCCCCGCCGGGCCGGCTCACACCCACGATCCGCATCGCGATCCCCTCCGCAAACTTTGTAAAGATTATGATGTTATGATTCACTGGTCACTATGGATGACCACGGGGCGCCGCGCCAGTCCCGCTCCGCGGACCTCCCGCGCACCCGGGCCGAGCACCTGGCCGCGGACCTGGAGACCCGGATCCGCACGCAGGGATCTCCGGCGGGAACGCCGGTGGGCACCATCGAGAACCTGCGGACCGAGTCGGGGTTCGCCCGCGCGACGGTGAGCGAGGCGGTGCGGCTGCTCGCCGACCGCGGCGTGCTGACCGTCCGCCCCGGCCGCGGCGGCGGCCTGTTCGTGGCTGACCAGGGCCCCGTCGTGCGGATGCGGCGCACCCTGCTGGCCGCCGACCACGCCACCGAGGTCGCCGACGCGGTGGAGCTGCGCAACCACCTCGAGGAGCTGATCGACCTCGGTGCGGCCCGCACCTGCGGGGAGTCCGACGCCGCGGCGCTGCGGGCCGGGCTGCGCGCCATGCGCGACGCCGGGGACTGGGCCGGGTTCCTGCGCGCCAACTGGTCGCTGCACGAGCGCATCGCCGCCCTGTGCCCCAACGCGATGGCCCGCGCGGTCTACACCGGAGCCCTCGGCTCCCTGGGCGCCACGACCCCCCGGCTCGACGCCGCCGACACCAGCGACGACGACGTCGCCGCGTACCGCGCGCGGCGGCTGCAGGTCCACGTCGACCTCGTCGAGGCCATCGCCGGGGGCGACGAGGAGGCGGTCCGGGCCGCGGTCGCCGCGCACAACCGCACCGACTGACCTGCCGCCGGTCCCCGCCGCAGCCGTGAGCGCGAAGGAGCCTCATGCCCGCCGAATTCCGCCGCTACCTGTTCCCCGCGGACTCCCCGCGCCTCACCGACGTCTTGGGCCTCGACGCCTACGAGTACCGGGAGGCCGCGAAGGCGCACCCCTTCACCGGCGGCCTGATCGAGGGCTGGACGCCGCTGCAGCTCGCGGAGTTCCGGGGGATCACCGAGGACGGCACGCTCCGGGCGGACCAGCACCCCTTCACCCCCGCGCGCCCCGGGGAGGAGGCGCCCGTCGCGGCCATGGTCGCGGCTGCGCTGGCGCTGGAGGACGCGCTGGACGGCGCCGGGCGTGAGGCCCTGCGCCACCCGGTCGACGACGTCGCCTGGCAGACCTGGGCCAACCCCGAGTTCCTGCAGTTCGACACCGGGGTCCGGCTGGAGTTCCAGCCCGCGCTCGTCCAGCAGCGCGCCCTCGAGCTGGTGGCCGCCTCGCTGAGCCCCGAGGGCTACCGGCTGGTCCACGAGATGATGCTCATCAACCGTTTCCTCGGGGAGCTCGTGGGGCTCTAGAGCATCCTCAACGAGTTCAGCTACAACGTCGCGCTCTACGGCAGGCCGGTTCCGGTGGCCCCCTGGGGCTGGCAGCTCTTCGGCCACCACTGCGCGGTGAACTG
>JAVXWR010000342.1:0-6839 GCA_032230725.1 Actinomycetota bacterium | reverse complement strand
GACGACGCGGCCCGCGGACCGGACCTGCGCGCGGCGCACACACTCCGCCCACGGCCGCGCAGGGTCCTGAGGAGACCTGCGCGCGGCGCACACACTCCGCCGCCGCCCTCGCCGCGGATGTGTGCGGGGCGCGCAGGTTCTCCCAGGACCGGACGCCCCGCGCGCTGATCGTGTGCGCCGCGCGCAGGTGCGAACAGGCGTCAGCCCTGCGGGCTCGGCCACCTGCGCGAAGGAAAGAGGCCGCACTGCGGCCGAATGCCGTCCGATCGGATCAAAACGGAAAATATTGTCTGGATCGCCCCTCACCAGCACCGACGCACCGGCCAGACTCGTTGCGAAAAGTGCCGGGACGGGCCGTCGGACAGCCGATGTCCACGCCCCGGTGCCCCGCTCCCCGCCGTCGAAAGGCACCCACCGTGATCATTCTCGGAATCATCCTCATCGTCCTGGGCTATCTGCTGCCCGTCCCCAGCATCATCGTGACCATCGGCTGGATCCTGCTGGTCATCGGCCTGATCCTCACGATCCTGGGCGCGGTCGGCCGACCGGTCGGGCGCAAGACCTACTTCTGAGGTCCCGGACCGGGGCCGTCCGCGGGAGCGGACGGCCCCGGGTCCCGGCCGGGGTCGGGCTCAGCAGGCGGGCGTGCGCGCCATGGCGTCGCCCGCGACGAAGTAGCTGGTGACGTAGCCGGCGCTCGGCCGGCTGACCCGGTACCAGACCGTGTGGCCGTGGACGGCCTCCCCGCGGGTCCAGCAGCGGACGTCGACGGCGCTCCCCGCCTCACCGAGGGTCCCGTTGGCCCGGCTCGAGGTCGACGGGCCGGTGTGGATGTGCAGACCGGAGACCGTGGTGCGCCCGCACCCCGTGAGCACGAGCACGAGCGCACCGCCGAGCAGCACCAGCTCCACCCGGCGTCGCCGTGTCCCGCCCGCCATGTGCACCCCCGTCACTCGTTCGAATGACATGATCCACCTCGACTCACGGAAAGTCATTCTCCGGCCGTCGGGCGCGTCGGCTCGTAGGCTCTCGGGAGGCGGGCGGGCCGAGGACGACGGGACGGCGGGCGGGATGGACGCGGAGCGCAGTGGGGTCCGCGCGTCCGACCGGGAGCGCGCGCTGGTGATCGAGCGGCTGACACGCGCCCTCGAGCACGGTCGGCTCACCTTCGCCGAGTACGACGAGCGGGTGGCCGCGACCTACGCGGCCGTCCGCCGCGACGAACTGACCCGAGTCACGGACGATCTGCCGGGCCGTCTGTGGTGAACGTCGGCGGCTCCGGGACGGCGACCGGCTCCGGGAGCGCCGTCGGCTCCGGGATCGCTGCCGGCTCCGGGACGTCGGCCGACCCGGGGACGGCGACGTCGGGCAGCGGCTCCACCGCAGCGACGGGACCGTTCTGGTGGGACCGGTCGGACCGGTCGGCCTCGTCCGCCGGTGCGGCCTGCGCGCCGAGGGTCCCGCCGGTCGCGTGCTCGAAGAAGCGCAGCAGCTCGACCGGGAACGGCATCACCAGCGTGCTGTTCTTCTCCGCCGCCACGTCGGTCACGGTCTGGAGCAGGCGCAGCTGCAGGGCCCCGGGGGTGTCGCTCATCGTCCCCGCCGCCTGGGAGAGCTTGCCCGATGCCTGCAGCTCGCCGTCCGCGGCGATGACGCGTGCCCGGCGGTCACGCTCGGCCTCGGCCTGGCGGGACATCGAGCGGCGCATGCTCTCGGGCAGCGAGATGTCCTTGATCTCCACCCGCTCGACGACGATGCCCCAGTCCTCGGTCGGCGCGTCGATGACGTCGCGCAGCTCGGCGTTGATCCGGGCGCGGTCCGACAGCAGGGTGTCGAGGTCGGAGCGGCCGATCACCGAGCGCAGGGACGTCTGGGCGACCTGCGAGGTGGCCTGGACGTAGCTCTCGACGTTGATGACCGCGCGGACCGGGTCGTCCACGCGGAAGTAGACGACCGCGTCGACGCCGATCGTGACGTTGTCGCGGGTGATCGAGCTCTGCGAGGGCACGTCGAGCACCACGGTCTGGATCGACACCTTCCGCATGCGGTCGGCCAGCGGGACGATCACGCGCAGCCCCGGCTCGCGCACCGTCGGCAGCAGCCGCCCGAAGCGCAGGACGACGCCCCGCTCGTACTGCTGCACCAGGCGGAACGTGGACGAGGAGAGGATCAGGCCGAGCAGGACGACCACGATGACGATGATGACGACGACATTCATTGCTGGGGCTTCCCCTCGGAACGGGGCGACCCCGTCGTGGAGTGCGCTCCCGTCTCCCATGGTGCTCCCGACGCCGCCGGTCGGCCACCGACCGGAGTCGCCACCCACCGTCACCTCACACCACCGCGACGCCGCGATCCCGGCATCGGGGACGTGTGGGCCGACCGCTCCCGACCTGCTCGTCAGCGGGCCCCGGACCTGCCACGCTGGAGGGACCCGGGGAGGAGTGTCCTTCCCCGTCGGGATGAGGCCGTCCGATGCTCGCTCTGATCCTCGTCGCCCTGGTCATCTGGCTGGTGCTCGCGGTGCTCGGCTTCGTGGTCAAGGGCCTCGTCTGGCTGGCGATCATCGGCATCGTGCTGTTCCTCGCCACCGCGGTGTTCGGCGCCGTGAAGCGATCGGCCCTCCGACGCTGAGGGCCACCGCGACGGCCCGTGGAGGACGCCGGTGACCCAGGAGCCGGACCCGCTGACGGACGCCCCCGGCGAGATGAACCCGCTCGAGGCGATGATGTGGCGCGCGGAGGTCGACCCGCGGCTGCGCTCGAACGTGGTGATCGTCGACGTGCTCGACGCCGAGCCCGACTGGGACCGGCTCGTCGCCGCCCACGAGTGGGCCAGCCGGCTCGTGCCGCGGCTGCGCCAACGGGTGATGGAACCGTGGGGCTGGGGTCCGCCCACCTGGGTCCCCGACCCGGACTTCACCCTGTCGTTCCACCTGCGGCGAATGCGGCTGGCCGACGGCGGCGGCCTGCGCGAGCTGCTCGACCAGGCCGCGCTGTGCGCGATGACCCCGTTCGACCGGAGCCGTCCGCCCTGGGAGGCCCTCCTGGTCGACGGGCTCGACGGCGGCCGCGCGGGCTATCTGATCAAGGTGCACCACAGCCTGGCCGACGGGCTCGGGCTGGTGCAGATCCTGGGCCTGCTGCACGGCAGCAGCCGTGAGCCGGCCGGTCACAAGGCCGACCCCCCGCTCCCGGGCGCGACGCCGCCCTCGCGGCTCGGGCTCACCGCCTGGCAGGCCGCCCGCGCCCTGGTCGCCGCGCCGCCTGCCGTCGTCGGGGGGCTGCGCACCGGCGCCTCGACGCTCGGGCGGGCGGCGGTCGCCCCGGTGGCCACGCTGGCCGACGGGTGGGCTGCCGTCTGGAGCGCGGCGCGCGCCGCGCTCCCGCCGACCCTCGCGGGCTCCCCCGCGCTCCGCGCGCGCAGCCTCAACCGGCGCTTCGAGGCCATCGACGTGGACCTCGCCGCGCTCAAGGCCGCGGGCCGCGCCGCCGGCGGGTCACTCAACGATGCCTACCTAGCCGGGCTGTTCGGGGGCGTGCGTCGCTACCACGTCGCGCTGGGTGCGCCGGTGCCCGCCCGCATCCCCGTGGGGATGCCCGTCAACACGCGCGACCCGTCGGACCCGATGGGCGGCAACCACTGGGCCGGCACCCGCTTCGCGGTCCCCCTCGACGACGTCGACGCCGCGACCAGGATCGCGCAGATGCGCGCGGTCGTCGCCGCCGTCACCGGCGAACGGGTCGTGGACGCCCTCGGGCTGATCGCGCCGGTGCTGGCCGCGCTGCCCGCGCCGCTGCTCGCCCGTGTCCAGGGCGGCGCCACCAGCACGAACGACATCCAGGCCAGCAACGTCCCGGGGATGACCCGGCCCTCGTACCTCGCGGGGGCCCGGATCGTGCGCAGCTATCCGTTCGCCCCGCTGCCCGGCGGAGCCGCGATGATCGCGCTGACCTCGCACGAGGACACCTGCTGCATCGCCGCGACGCTCGACCCGGCCGCGATCACCGAGCCCGAGCTGTTCCGGGAGTGCCTCGTCGCCGCGTTCGAGGAGGTCCTCGCGCTCGCGGAGACCGGATGACCGCGCGTCGGGCGGCCCCGGCGATCCTCGCCGCGGTCCTGCTGGTCGGGCTGGTCGTCGAGGCCGCCCACCAGATCGCGGCCGGGAACGGCGCCCCGGATCTGCCGGTCATCGACGACTGGCTCCACGACGGGCTCATCCTCGCCTCGAGCGCGATCTGCGCGTGGGGCGCGACCCGCCGGAGACCGGGCCCGAGCCGCGCCGCGTGGTGGTGCTTCGCCGCCGCCCTGCTGCTCTTCGCGCTCGCCGAGATCGCGTGGGGGGCGCTCTACTCGCGCGGCGGCCCCGTCCCGACCCCCAACCCGACCGACGTGCTCTACCTGGCGACCTATCCGCTGTTCATGGCCGGACTGGTGCTCATGGTCCGGGCCCGCGTCGTCGACGTGCCCTGGCACCGCTGGCTCGACGGCCTCGTCGTGGTCCTCATCGTGGCGACCCCCGGCGTCGCGCTCGTCATCGTGCCCGTGGTGGAGAGCTCGCCGATCGACCCGCTCGGGCTGGTGGTCACCGTCGCGTACCCGCTCGGCGACGTCGTGCTGGTCGGGGCCCTCCTGGGCACGCTCCCGCTGATGTCATGGCGGCTCGGCGGTAGCTGGCCGTGGGTCGGGGCCGGGCTCGTCTGCCTCACGGTGGCCGACTCGTTCTACAGCCTCTCGGCGGCGCTGGCGGTGTCCCACGAGGGCCCCTACGACTTCCTCTGGAGCGCGGGCTGCCTCGCGTTCGCCGCCGGCGCGACCCGGTTGCCCTCGCGCCCGCGGGCCTCGCGGGAGATCACCGGCTGGCCCGCCGTCGCCCTGCCGCTGGGCGCCCAGCTGTTCGCCGTCGCCACCCAGATCTACGGCTACGTCCGGGAGCTGCCCGCCGCCGAGCGGCTGCTGACCATCGGCGTCCTCACCATCGGCATCGCGCAGATCATCGTCTCCCGCCCCCGGCCCGAGCCGGCGCACGCCGGGTCCTCCACCCCGTCCCCCGACGACGTGGAGGACCCGACGCGTTCACGCTCCTGACCGAGGTCAGTCCTGGCAGCGCGCCTTGGGCGTGCACTCCTTCGGGGCGGAGTCCTTCGGCGGCTTGCACTCCTGGCAGGCGCACCCGCGGTGGTGGCGGTGCTTGTGCTGCGGCGGGACGGGGAGCTGGAAGAGACCCACGGACGGTGTCCTCTCGGGAAGGGACGCCACGCCGGTCGGCGGGCGAGACCACTGTCTGATCACGACATGAGCCGGCCCTGTGCTCCGACTGTCCCCTGCCCGTGTGGAGCTCTGTCCCCCTGTGAACGCCCGCCGTCCCGACGCGTCACTTCGGGTCGAGCACGAAGACCGGGATCTCCCGGTCGGTCTTCGTCTGGTACTCCGCGTAGTTCGGGAAGGCGGCGACGGCCCGCTCCCACCACTGCGCGCGCTCCTGCCCGGAGACCTCTCGCGCGACGTAGGTCTTCGTCTGGGTCCCGTCCTGCAGCGTGAACTCCGGGTGCGCCTTGATGTTGTGGTACCAGACGGGATTGTCGGGGGCGCCGCCCTTCGAGGCGACGACGGCGTAGCTCCCGTCGTGCTCCACGCGCATCACCGGGGTGTAGCGCAGCTTGCCCGACTTCGCGCCGCGCAGGGTCAGCAGCACGACCGGCGAGCCGTGGACCTCGACGCCCTCCGTCGTCCCCGTCTCCAGGATCTTCTCGGTCTGCTCGCTGACCCAGCTCGTGGGGCTGCGCTCCACACTCTGCTCGCTCATGTCGACCAAGAACCCCCACGATGCCCCAGGGCATTCCGCGCGGCTCGGGCTACTCGACGAGCGTCTGGGTCCCGAGCACCGGCACCTTCGTCGAGGACGACGGCGAGCTGGGCTGGGCTGGGCTGGTAGCCCTACCCCGTGCGCAGCAGCGCTTCCGGGGTGAGGTCCCCGAGCGTCGGGTAGCCGTCGACCGCCATGATCAGGTCGGCCTCGGCGAGGATCATGCGCAGCACGTGCTCGACGCCGGCAGCACCGCCGACGGCCAGTCCATAGGCGATCGGGCGCCCGATCCCCACCGCGGTCGCCCCGAGGGCCAGCGCCTTGATGACGTCGGCGCCGCTGCGCACGCCGGAGTCGAACAGGACCGGCAGCCCGTCGGCGGCCTCGACGACCCCGGGCAGACACTCGACGGTCGTGAGGCCCCCGTTGGCCTGCCGGCCGCCGTGGTTGGAGCAGTAGACGGCGTCGACGCCGTAATCCTTCACGCGCCGGGCGTCATCGGGGTGACAGATGCCCTTGGCCATGATCGGCAGGTCGGTCTCGGCCCGGAGCCACTCCAGGTCCTCCCACCGGAAGGGCCCGCCGAAGATCGGGAGGTTCTGGATGAACGTCTCGACGGGGTCGTCGTCCGGGCCGAGGCGCTTCCGGAACTCCGGGTCGCTGGTGTAGTTGGTGAGGCAGGTGCTGGGGACCTGCGGGTAGTGCGCGCCGCGCAGGTCGCGGGGCCGCCACCCGGTGACCCAGGTGTCGAGGGTGACCGCGATGCCCTTCAGGCCCGCCGCCTCGGCGCGGTGCACGAGGCTCGCGGCGAGGTCGCGGTCCGGCGGCGTGTAGAGCTGGAAGAAGCCGGTGGTGTCCCCGAGCAGCGGGACCACGTCCTCCATCGGGTCCGCCGAGAGCGTGCCGGCGAAGAACGGGACGCCGGTGCGGGCCGAGGCCTCCGCGCAGTGCAGGTCGCCGTGGCCGTCCTGGGCGCACGGCCCGTACACCCCGATCGGCGCGATGAAGATCGGCGACGGGAACGTGTTCCCGA
>JAVXWR010000331.1:0-2877 GCA_032230725.1 Actinomycetota bacterium | reverse complement strand
CGAGCAGGTCACGACGATGCTCGACGGCGTCACGCTCTCGGCGGACGAGGTCGCGCAGCTCGAGACGCTCATCCCCCGCGATGCCGTGGCCGGCGACCGCTACCCCGCAGCGGCCATGGCCGACCTCGACAGCGAGCGGTGAGGGGGTTGTCCCTACCTCGGCAGTAGGGAGCACGCCGACGGACCCGGGGGAGTACTCGATCGAGGACGTGGCCCGATCCGGCCAGTCTCGGTGCAGGCCGAAACGCCGACCGAGGGAGAGCCGCGATGAGCGACCAGCTGACCGTGATCACGACGTACCGCCCCGCACCGTCCGCGGGTCGCTCCGTCGCCCGGCCGGCCTCCCGTCCCGGTGTCGTCCGCGGGGGCCGGGCCCTCCAGCCCTTCGGTGGCCACGGCGTCGCCCGCCGTCAGGACCGGCCGGCGGCCTTCTACCAGGAGCGGGCCTCGCAGTGGGGCGGCCTCATCTCCACCGCCTTCGAGGCGATCTCCTCGCAGGCGATGTACGACCTGCGTGCCCGCATCCAGCAGGTCGGCAAGGAGGCCCAGGACCACCTCGAGGACATCGACCCGGGCAGCACCGGGTCCGAGCTGAAGGCGTGGCTGGACGCGCGCCTCCTCGCCGATGTGGCGCACCACCGCGCGGGGATCGTGTCCGCGACGCGTGAGTTCTCCGACCGCGCGGCCCAGCACTTCGCGCTCATCCGCAGCGTCCCGGTCGAGCCGCCGCCGTCGCGGGTGGGCAGCGACTTCGACACCGCGCGCCTCGTGGTCAACAAGAAGAAGAACAGCGCGCTCAGCACGTGGATCAACATCGGGATGCGGGCCTACATGGGCTTCATGATCTTCTTCGTGCTGACCCAGGTCATGGAGTTCCACGCCCCGGGCTGGGTCGGCGCGCTGCCGGTCCTGCTGCTGGGTGGCGTCGCCCTGTCCGAGGAGCGCCGCAAGCGCATCGACCAGCGCCGCTACCAGGCCTCCGAGGCCGTGGCCCAGCACATCGGGGAGTTCGCCGACCGCGCCGCCCGCGAGATGGAGGAGCTGCTGCGCGGCCTCGAGCTGGGGCTCAGCTCGGCGTACCGCAGCCGCGTGGAGGCGCTGATCGCGCGCGCCGACTAGCCCGGGCGCGGCCCGTGGGCGGCCAGGAAGACGTCGACCGCGTGGTCGGCGGTCCGGTCGATGCCGGCCGGCGTGAGCACCGGGTCCCCGACCCGGAACATGCCCTCGTCGAGGGCCCGACCCACCAGGAGGAAGGCGAAGTCGGCCGCGGCCCGCGTCGCGTCGGGGGCCCGCAGCAGGTCCTGCTCCACGAGCCCGGCGAACAGCGCGCCCAGCGCCGCGAGCACCCGCGACGGACCGCGCTCGTAGTAGGTGGCCGCCAGGTCGGGGACGCGGGTCGCCTCGCTGATCACCAGCCGGCGCAGGGCCAGGACCTGCGGGTCCATCACCGTGGCGAGGTACCGACGGGCGAGGGCCCGCAGCGCCGTGTCGAGGTGTGCCGCGGTGTCGACCCCCCGCATCGCCTCGGCCACCCCGTCGGCGAAGGCCTCGGCGGTGGCGGTCACCCCCAGCACGATCTCCCGGAACAGCCGCTCCTTGTCGCCGAACTGGTTGTAGACGGTCTGCTTCGACACCCCCGCGGCCGACGCGATCTGCTCGGTGCTCGTCGCCCGGTAGCCCTGGGACAGGAAGAGCTCCGTCGCCGCCCGGGCGATCGCGGCCCGCTTCCCCCCGACGGCGCCGGGCCCCGGCTCACCGTCCGCCGCGCGCGGCCGGATCCGGACGATCAACCCGTCGTCGACGCCCGCCGTCTCGGCCATCACGCCACCTTTCCCGATCTGGACCGGACGGTACCCGCCGCAGTACTGTCCGGTCCATGAGTGGTACCGATCAGTCCAGCCCGGGTACTGTCGGGTCCACCCGCGCGGCCCGCCCCAGGGGCCCGTCCGGGAGCCCGCTCGTCGGCCGGGGCGACGCCGACCGCACCGCGGCGATCACCCGCTCCCTTCTCGGGTACGGCGTCCTCGCGGGGCCCTTCTACGTCGTGGCCGGGCTCACCCAGGCCCTGACCCGCGACGGCGTCGACCTCACCCGCCACGACCTGAGCCTGCTCGCGAACGGCCCGCTCGGGTGGATCCAGATCGCGGTCCTCGTGCTGACGGGGGTCATGACGATCGCCGCGGCGGTCGGGATGGCGAGGGCCCTCCGCGTGCTCGGCGGCGGACCCGGGACGGTGTGGGGGCCGCGGTTCGTCGGGTTCTACGGCGTCGGGCTCGTCGGCGCCGGGGTGTTCGTGGCCGACCCGATGAACGGGTTCCCGCCCGGCACGCCCGACGGGCCGCCGGTCGCGGTCACCGTCGGCGGCGTCGGGCACCTCGTGCTCGCCGGGCTCGGGTTCCTCGGCCTGGTCGCGGGCACCCTCGTCCTCGCCCGTCACCACGCGGCCGCGGGGCGCTCCGGGATGGCGTGGTTCTCGCGGACCACGGGCGTGCTCTTCCTGGTCGCGTTCGCGGGCCTCGCGAGCGGGTCCGCGAGCCCGGTGGTCGTCCTCGGCTTCTGGGCCGCGCTGCTGCTGGTGTGGATCTGGCTGGCGGTCACCTCCGTCGACCTCTACCGGCGGACCCCGTTGCTGACCCCGGCGAGCTGACCCCGGCGGGCTGACCCCGGCGTGCTGACCCCGGCGGGCTGACCCCGGTGAGCGCTGCCCTGGCGTGTCGCCCGTCCGGACGCCACGATGACCGCCGTGACGAGCAGCGCCGGTCCGGTAGCCGATCTCGAGCGCGCGTTCGAGGCGGCGGCGGCCCTCGTGGACGGCGTTCCACCCGACCGGCGCGAGGTCCCGTCGCCCTGCGCGGACTGGACGGTGACCGACGTCGT
>JAVXWR010000308.1:0-5307 GCA_032230725.1 Actinomycetota bacterium | reverse complement strand
GGGAGGTGGGTCGAGGCGCGCAGGGCGTCGCGCAGCGACCCGTCGTCGTGCACGTGGTCGGACAGGTCCACCGAGGCCCCGGTGTCCGCGTCGGTGGCCATGGGGTGCAGCGGGGTTGCCGCGGTGCGGACCGCCGCCCAGTCCATCGGCACGACGTGGCGGTAGAGGTCGTCGACCACCCAGCGCATGTCGACCAAGGGCCGGCCGAGCGCGAGGCGCGGGATGCCGGTGACCCGGTGCATCACGCCCGGCCGGTACCAGGCGGGGATGCCGCGCCCGGTCGCGCCGGACACGAACCACGCCCCGTTGATCGTGCCCGCACTCGCGCCGTACACCGCGTCGAACGCCGCCGACAGGCCCGCCTCGGCGAGGCCGAGCACCATGCCGCCGGACAGCGTCGCCCGGGAGCCGCCGCCCTCGACGGCCAGCGCGACGCGGTAGGGATCGTCGCGGTCGCCACGCTCGCGACGGGCCCGGAGGATCTCGACGACGGGGTGCACGCGGGAACGTTCGCACCTCGGCCTCGTGTGGGTCGCCCGACGTCCTCGGTCGGCGTCGACCAGGGGCACAGCAGGCCGCTTCCGAGCGCCTCGGACCTGCGCCACGTGCCCCTCGTCGGGGAGGCCGAGCCTCCACGTTGGTCAGAGGCACACGAGGCAGCCGATCAGCCCATCCGACCTGCGCCGCGTGCCCTCGTGGGAAGCCGCCGACGTGTGCCGCGTCAGACACGGAACTCCGGTGCGGCGGCCGCGGGCACCGTGGTGAGGTCGGGGTGTGGCCGACGAGGGCGATGACCGAGCCGGCGGCGTGACCGACCCGACGGCCCGCCCGCCGCGCTCGGGGCTGGTCGCCGCGCTCGGGGCGTACGTCTTCTGGGGCACCTTCCCTGCGTTCTGGCCGCTCCTCGAGCCGGCCGGGTCCGTGGAGATCCTCGCGCACCGGATCGCCTGGACGCTCGTCGCGATGCTCGTCCTGCTCACGCTGATGCGGGGCTGGTCGCGGTTGCGGGGCCGGTCGTGGCGGACCTGGGCGACGATCACCGCGGCGTCGGTGCTCATCACCGTCAACTGGGGCGTCTACATCTGGGGCGTGACCCACGACCGCGTCGTGGAGAGCGCCCTCGGCTACTACATGAACCCGCTGGTCTCGGTGGTGCTGGCCGTCCTCGTCCTCGGAGAGCGGCTGCGCCGGACGCAGTGGGTCGCGGTCGGGATCGCGACGGCGGCGGTCGCGGTGCTGTGGGTCGGGACCGGGGCGCTGCCCTGGGTGGCGCTCGTGCTCGCGTTCAGCTTCGGCTTCTACGGGCTGCTCAAGAAGCGGGTGCCGCTCGCGCCGGTGGCCGGCCTGACGGCCGAGGGGTTCCTGCTCGGCCCGGTCGCCATCGGGTACCTCGTCTGGCTCCAGGCGGTCGGCACCGGCACCTTCGGCCACGGCACCGCCCACACCCTGCTGCTGATCTCGGCGGGGCCGGTCACCGCGGTCCCGCTGCTGCTCTTCGCGGTGGGTGCCCGGCGGCTGCCGCTCGCGACGCTCGGCCTGCTGCAGTACGTCAACCCGACGCTGCAGTTCGTCTGGGGCGTGCTCGTGGAGCACGAGCCGATGCCCCCGGCGCGGTGGGTCGGCTTCGTGCTCGTGTGGCTCGCGCTCGGGGTCTTCGCCGTCGACGGCTGGCGGGCGCACCGCCGCGAGGTCGAGTCGAGAAAGGCGGTTTCCGGACGTCCGGTGTCTGCAACGGGACTTTTCTGACGCCTCAGCCGACCCGCTCCACCGTGTAGGCCAGCAGCGCCGACAGCGCGTCCCGCGCGGGGCCGGGGGGCAGCCCGGCCAGTTCGGCGCGCGCGGCGTCGGCCTGCGCGACGAGGGCCGACCGGGCCCGGACGAGTCCCTCGGAACCGCGGAGGATCTCCAGGGCCTCGGCGATCACCGCGTCGTCGGTGATCTCCTTCTCGCCGACGCCGAGCGCGCGCAGCCGCTCGGCGTCGGCACCGTCGTCGGCGAGCGCGTAGAGGACCGGGAGCGTCGCCACCCCCACCCGGAGGTCCGAGCCGGGGGGCTTGCCGGAGTCCCCCGACGGCGAGGCGATGTCGATGATGTCGTCCGAGACCTGGAACGCGGTGCCGATGATCTCCCCGAACCGGCGCAGCGCCTCGACCTGCGCCGCGTCCGCGCCGGAGAACATCGCCCCGAACCGGCCGGCGGTGGCGATCAGCGACCCGGTCTTCTCCGCGACGACCGCCATGTAGTGCTCGATCGGGTCGTCGCCCCGCGGGCCGCGGGTCTCGCGCATCTGCCCGGTGACGAGCTCGGCGAAGGTCTCGGCGATGATCCGCACCGCGTCCGGCCCGAGCTGCGAGACCAGCCGCGAGGCGTGCGCGAACAGGTAGTCCCCGGTGAGGATCGCGACGGTGTTGTCCCAGCGGGCGTTCGCGCTCTGCGCCCCGCGCCGCAGGACGGCCTCGTCCATGACGTCGTCGTGGTAGAGCGTCGCGAGGTGCACCAGCTCCACGGAGGTGGCCGCGACGACGACGTCCTCGCTGGTCGCACCCGACGGGGTCGAGCTCTGCTGCCCGGCGTCCCCCGCCGCCACCTGCGCCGCGAGCAGCGTCAGCAACGGCCGGAACCGTTTGCCGCCCGCGTCGATGAGGTGCAGCGAGGTGTCCGCGACGAAGCGGTAGTCGCTGTGGACCTCCTGGCGCAGCAGGTGTTCGACGCGGTCCAGGCCCGCGGTGACCTCGGCGGCGAGTCCTTCGTCGTCGATCGGGAGGCCGGCGACCTGGGTCGCGGCCGTGGGCGAGGAGCCGGCCGGTGTGGAGCTCTGCACGATCACATTGTCAACCTTCGCGAGGCCGCGGACCCGACGAGCCCGTGCCTCAGCCGAGGAACCGGGCGGCGGCCGCCCAGTCCAGTGCCGCCGTCGGGACCACTCCGAGCAGGAGGGTGACGAGGACGCCGAGGGTGATCGACACCGTGGTCAGCGGTCCGGGCAGGCTCACCGACGGGCCGTCGGGCGCGGGCTCGGAGAAGTACATGAGCACGATGACGCGCAGGTAGAAGAACGCGGCGATGGCGCTGCACACCAGCCCGACGATGACCAGGGGCGCCATCCCGTCGCCCAGGCCGGCCGAGAACACCGCGAACTTGGCGGTGAACCCGCTGGTCAGCGGCACCCCGGCGAGCGCGAGCAGGCAGAACGACAGCGCGGCGGCCACCACCGGGGAGCGGGTCCCCAGCCCGGCGTACGCCGAGAGGTGGGTGGCCTCGCCGTCTCCCGTGCGCACCAGGGAGACCAGCCCGAGGATCGCGATCGTCGTGAACCCGTAGGCGAGCAGGTAGAACAGCGTCCCCGACAGGCCGGCCGGGGTGATCGCCAGGCAGCCGATGAGCAGGAACCCGGCGTGGGCCACCGAGGAGTAGGCCACCATCCGCTTGAGGTCGGTCTGGGTGAGCCCCAGCACCGTGCCGATCACCATCGACGCGATCGCGACCGCCCAGAGCACGCCGCGCCACTCCGCGGTCGTGGTCCCGAACGCCACCGTGAACACCCGCAGGATCGCGCCGAACGCCGCGACCTTCGTGCAGGCCGCCATGAACGCCGTGACCGGGGTGGGGGCGCCCTGGTAGACGTCCGGGGTCCAGGTGTGGAACGGGCCGACCGAGGCCTTGAACATCAGCCCGACGACGAGCAGCGCGAGCCCGCCGAAGAGCAGCGTGTCCGAGCGCAGACCGCCCGCGGCCGCGGCGGCGATGTCCGAGAGCCGCACCGAACCGGCGTAGCCGTAGAGCAGCGCCACGCCGTAGAGGAAGAACGCCGACGCGAACGCGCCGAGCAGGAAGTACTTGACCGCCGACTCCTGGGAGAGCACCCGCCGACGGCGCGCCAGCCCGCAGAGCAGGTAGAGCGGCAGGCTCAGCACCTCGAGGGCGACGAACATCGTGAGCAGGTCGTTCGCCGCGCAGAACGCGAGCATGCCGCCGAGCGCGAAGAGCACGAACGGGAAGACCTCGGTGTGCATCGCCGGCGGCGGCGCCTGGCCGCCACGGGACGACCGGCCGGTCGGGCCGGTGCCGTCGCCGTCCCCGGAACCCCCGCCGCCCACGGTGACCGACGCCCGCTCCCGGGCCCGGTCCTGCGCCTCGGCCAGCGCCTCGGGGTCGGCGACGAACGCGCCGCCGGCCTCGACGGAGCGGTCGGCGATCATCAGCAGCGAGGGGATCGCGAGGGCGAGCAGCGTGCCCCAGAGGAAGAGGCTCACGCCGTCCACCGACAGCGACCCGGCGAGCACGACCGTCGCGGGGGTCCCGCTCACGGCGCGCACGATCACCAGGACGAGGGCGACGACGATCGCCACGAGGCAGAGCACGAGCTGCGCCCCCGCCCGGCGGGCGAGCGTGACGAAGGCCTCGAGGAGCACGGACAGGCACGCCGCACCAAGGATGATGAACAACGGGGCCAGCGCGCCGTAGTCCACCCCGAGCGCGCCGGACAGCGATCCGCTGCCCTGGAGGGGAAGCATCGTGGTCATCGGGTGACTCCGTTCGGGCCCACCGGGTCGGCGACGCCGACCTCGCTCATGGTGGCGGAGACCGCCGGGTTGATGATGTCCAGCACCGGCTGCGGGAAGAACCCGAGCAGGAAGATCAGCAGGACCAGGGGCGCGAGCACCCCGATCTCCCGCCCGGTGAGGTCACCGAAGCGGGCGCGGCCGCGGGCGGCCGCGTCGTCCTCGAGCATGTCGCGCAGCCCGCCGTCGGCCGGCTCGGCCGATCCCCCGGGCGCGAGTGCCGCTGCGGACGCGGCCCCGGGCCCACCGCCGAGCACGGCCTCACCGCGCAGCGGGCCGGTCATGGTGCGCTGGAAGACCCAGAGCACGTAGAGCGCGGCGAAGATGATCCCCACGGTCGCGATGACCGTGTAGACCGGTTCGCGCGGGAACGAGCCGATCAGCACGAGGAACTCCGAGACGAACGAGTTCGTGCCCGGCAGCGACAGCGTCGTCAGGCCGGCGAGGAGGAACAGCCCGGAGAGCACCGGCGCGATGCGCCCGACGCCGCCGTAGTCGGCGATCCGGGTGGATCCGCCCCGGGCGGCGAGCATGCCGACGACGAGGAAGAGCATCGCGGTCGAGATGCCGTGGTTGACCATGTAGAGCGCGGACCCGGCGAGCGCCTGCTGGGAGAACGCGAAGATCCCCAGCCCGATGAACCCGAAGTGGGCGATCGAGGTGTAGGCGACGAACCGCTTCATGTCGGTCTGCATCGCGGCGAGCAGCGCCCCGTAGATCACCCCGATGACCGAGAGCACCAGCA
>JAVXWR010000916.1:0-2847 GCA_032230725.1 Actinomycetota bacterium | reverse complement strand
TGGAGGTGTTCACCGGGGTCGACCTCGCGGTCGACCGTGGGGCGAAGGTCGTCGTCCTCGGGCTCAACGGCGCAGGCAAGACCACCCTGCTGCGGCTGCTGGCCGGCACCGAGACGCCCGACGCCGGCCGGGTACTGCCCGGGCACGGGTTGCGCACCGGCTACTACGCGCAGGAGCACGACACCCTCGACCTCGACGCCAGCGTGTGGGAGAACGTCCGGCACGCGTCGCCGGACACTCCGGAGCAGCAGCTGCGCACGTTGCTGGGGTCGTTCATGTTCTCCGGCGACCAGCTCCAGCAGCAGGCCGGCACGCTGTCGGGCGGGGAGAAGACGCGCCTCGCGCTGGCCGGGCTCGTCTCGAGCGCAGCCAACGTTATGCTCCGCGACGAGCCCACGAACAACCTCGATCCGGCCAGCCGCGAGCAGGTCCTCGACGCGCTTCGCCGCTTCGCCGGGGCCGTCATTCTGGTCACCCACGACTCCGGCGCCGTCGAGGCGCTGCACCCCGACAAGGTGATCGTGCTGCCGGACGGCACGGAGGACCTCTGGTCGAGTGAGTATCTGGAGCTCGTGCAGTTGGCCTGATCGGGCGATTTGTGCGATCTTCGGCACCACCCGATCGGGCAATTCATTCCGCGAGTCGTGTTGACCTGCGGTGATGTCCTGCTCCGCCCTGCTCCTCGAACGGGCCCGTGAAGGGAACAAACAGGTGGCGAGGGAGTGACGAGGAGGTGAGACGGGTGCGTCAATGATCACCCGTCCGCGTGGTCCGTTCGGCGGAACCGTTCACCGATCATCGAGTGGATCTCCTGGTTACGGGTACCTCTCGAGGACGATCATTGCGCGCACCGGGGGGCCGGGAACGAACCGCGCGTGGAAGTTCCGCGGCGGATAGAGGAGGAAAAGGCCGTGGCCGACCTGAAGAAGGGTGCCCGGATCACCGGTACCCAGCGTGACAAGCTCGCCACCGACCTGAAGAAGAAGTACGAGAAGGGCGCCAGCATCCGGGCCCTCGCCGAGCAGACCGGGCGCTCGTACGGCTTCGTGCACCGCGTGCTCAGCGAGACGGGCGTGCCGCTGCGTGGGCGTGGTGGGGCCACGCGTACCAAGAAGAAGTAACACCGCTGCGGGCTAACCTGCCCGCATGACGACAGCGGTGGTGGACCCCGGTCTCCTCGAGCGCGGCGGGCTCGCGCTCGACGTCGACGGCCCGCGGGCGACGATCAGTCTCGCGCGTCCCGACGTCCTCAATGCACAGACGCCCGTCACCTGGGACGCGTTGCGCTCGATCGGCGAGGCGCTTCCCGACGAGGTGCGGGTGGTGGTTGTGCGGGGTGAGGGCCGCGCGTTCTCGGCGGGCCTCGACAGGCGGTTCTTCACGGCTCGGGAGATCGACGGGCTGCCGGGGATCGCCGGGATCGCGGAACTGTCCGACCAGGAGGCCGACGCCACCATCGCCGGGTTCCAGGCGGGATTCTCGTGGCTACGCCACCCCGCACGGGTCACCGTCGCGGCGGTGCAGGGACACGCGATCGGCGGCGGGTTCCAGCTCGCGCTGGCCTGCGACCTGCGCGTGGTTGCCGAGGACGTGCAGTTCTGCATGGCGGAGGCGACGCTCGGCATCGTTCCGGATCTGGGTGGTACCCACCCGCTGGTGCAGGCCGTCGGGTACTCCCGCGCCGTGGAGATCTGCCTGACCGGGCGCCGGGTCGGGGCGGAGGAGGCGGTGGCGTCGGGACTCGCTTTGCGGGCAGTGCCGGTTGGGCAACTGGGCGCTGCGGTCGACGCCATCGTCTCCTCCCTCCTCGCGGTGCCATCCGGGGCGGCCCGCGAGACTCTCGCCCTGCTCGCCGGTGTCGCCGACGGCATCGACCCCGCCGGAGCCCTCGCGGCGGAGCGGGCTGCACAGCTGCGCCGCCTCCGCAGCCTGGCGGCCGGAGAGGGCTGACTCCGGCGATCGGGACTAAAAGGAGGCCTGCGCGGCGTTGCCGCGCTGTGTCGGGAGTGTGCAACGGTGTAAGCGAGGGGGCCTCCCGATGGATCGGGCCTGGGGGATGATGCGGGGAGTCGCCCGCGGCGCGGACGCGCCGAAGTCGGTGAGAAAGGGGACGATCCCGCGGATCTGGACGTTCGCCCGGCCCTACCGCCGCTGGTTGCTGGCGTTCCTGCTGCTGACGGTCGTCTCCGCCACGATCGGCGTGCTGACGCCGGTGCTGGCCGGGCGCGTGGTCAACACGATCGTGGCCCGGGGTGAGGTGTCCGCCGCCGCAGGCACCGTGCTCGGCCTCGCCGGGGGCATCGCGGCCCTCGCGGTGCTGGAGGCCGTGGTCGGCCTGGTCTCGCGCTGGTTCTCCTCCCGGATCGGGGAGGGACTGATCGTCGACCTGCGCCGCGCGGTCTTCGAGCACGTGCAGCGGATGCCGATCGCCTTCTTCACCCGCACCCGCACGGGCGCGCTCGTGAGCAGGCTCAACAACGACGTGATGGGCGCGCAGTCGGCGATCACCTCGACCCTGGCCAGCGTGCTGAGCAATGCGGTCCAGCTGGCTCTCGCCCTCGGCGTGATGATCAGCCTGGCCTGGCAGGTCACGCTCCTGGCGCTCCTGCTGCTGCCGATCTTCGTGCTGCCGGCGCGCCGCATGGGTCGCACGATCGCCGACCTGCGTCGGGAGTCAGCCGACCTCAACGCGAGCATGAGCACGCAGATGACGGAGCGGTTCTCCGCGCCGGGCGCCACGCTGGTCAAGCTGTTCGGCCGCCCCGAGGAGGAGGCACGTGACTTCGGCGAGCGGGCCGAGCGGGTGCGCGACATCGGGGTGCGCACGGCGATGGTCTCGCGCGTCTT
>JAVXWR010000280.1:0-4109 GCA_032230725.1 Actinomycetota bacterium | reverse complement strand
CGAGAACGAGGAGCTGCGCCGACTGCGCAAGGAAGTCAGCGGACTGCGCCGGGCCAACGAAATCCTCAAGGCGGCGCGCGCTTTTTTCGCCCAGGAGATCGACCCGACGAGGCGATCATAGCGTTCGGGCGAGCCCGCCGAGACGATTTCGGAGTCGAATCGATCCTGCGCCAACTCGACATCCCGGCCTCGACCTTCTACGGCTGGCTCGACCAGGACAACGATCCCTCAGCGCGTCGCCGCGACGACGGCGAGCTGCTCGAGCAGATCCGTGAAGTGCACGACCGGTCCGGGCAGACCTACGGCGCCCCGCGCGTGCACGCCACCCTGCGCCGCCGTGGTTGGCGGGTCTCCCGCAAGCGCGTCGAGCGGCTGATGCGCGAGGCTGGACTGCAGGGCGCCTACCTGCGCAAGCGGTGGCGTGCGCCGTCGACCCGCCAGGACCCGCGCGCGACGCCGGCCCCGGACCTGGTCGAACGCGACTTCACCGCCCCCGCGCCGGACCGGCTCTGGGTCGCCGACGCCACCCGCATCCCGTGCGGCGAGGGCGTGTTCTGGCTCGCCGCGGTCCGCGACGTGTTCTCCAACCGCATCGTCGGGTGGAAGACCTCCGATCGCTGCGACACCGAGCTCGTCCTAGGCGCGCTCGAGTACGGCGTGTGGTCCCGCGATGTCCGCGACGGCCAACTGCGGCACCATTCCGACCGCGGCTCGAACTACACGTCGTTCCGCTTCTCCGCACGGCTCGAAGATCACGGGATTCTCGCGTCCATGGGGTCGGTCGGGGATTCCTACGATAACGCGCTGATGGAGAACTTCTTCTCCACCCTCAAGACCGAGCTGGTCTACCGCAGAACCTGGAGAACGCGCGAAGAGGCCGAGAACGAGTTGTTCACCTACATCGACGGCTGGTACAACCGTGAACGCATCCAGGCCCGCCTGGGATGGCAGTCCCCCGACGAGTACGAAGCCGCCTGGCACGTCAGCCGAGCCGAGCCCGAGCCCGCCAGGTAGCCACCACTCCGGGCTAACGGGGGAACCTCACCCACCGGGTGAGCTCCTGCCAGCCCAGGGAGCGCCCGGGAACCATCGGGGCGGGCTGGGACGGGGCGGGATAGCCCAGGCACACGATTAGCTCGGCGCTCCAGCCCTCGGGCAGTCCCAGCGCGACCCCGACCGCCGCCCGGCTGAACGAGCTCACCGGCCCAGCACCCACACCGAGCGAGTGAGCGGCGAGCAGCATCGTCGCGGTGGCCGTGCCGACATCCACCGACAACCCCGGGGCGTCGGGGGGGAACCCGTACTGGGACGCCAAGGCCCGGTCGACACAGACCGCCACCGCCGCCGGCGGACGCTGGATCATCCCGGGGGAGACCATCCGCAGGACCCGCAGCGTCCCGGGATGGGTCGTGACCACGAACCGCTGCAGGTGGCGATTGCCCGCGGTCGGAGCCCAGCGGGCCGCGTCGAGGATCGCCTCGAGCTGTCCTCGCTCCACCGGCTGATCGGTCATGGCGCGCGCCACCCGCCGTTGGCGGATGGCGTCGAGCACCGGGTTGCTCACGACGGCCCGTAGCGGGCGGTGAGACCTTCGGCCAGGTCACAGCACACCGCGTCGAGCTGCTCGATGTAGTCCCGTCGGTCCTCGCGGGGAACGGCCAGCAGCGGGACCTGCCCCAACGGGCCGGCCAGCAGGGCGCGGGTCTCGGCCGACGCGCGCGGGGTCATGGCGGCAGCGAGGCGGTGTGCGGCCGTGAGTAACCGCATCGGGCCGTACTCGGCGGCCTCGTCGACCTGGGTCCGCGCAGCGGTCACCAGGTATGCCAGTAACTCCAGAGCGTCGTCCTCGTCGAGGACCAGGGCAGAGGTCATGTGCACATCCTTGCCACGTAATCGGGCGCGCACAGCCGATCGACTAGCCCGGAGGTGGTGCCGGCGTCGCGATGAGACGAAGATTTCCGGTCTCGGGTGTCGATCCGGGCTGATGGTCGACGTCGGGAAGGTGGGAGCCCTGCCGTACCGGGCGGGACCCCGGCAACCGGAGGGCAAGGACCATGTCTCAATATCTGATTCTGATCTATGAGGACGAGGCGGCCTGGGCCACCGCGGAGCAGGCGCACGCAAGCCAGATCATGGGCGATCACCAGACGTTCGGGGAGAAGAACGCCGCGGTGCTGCGCGGGGGCAACGCCCTCGAGCCGACCACGACTGCGACCTCGCTGCGCTCGGACGGCGCTGGCGGCTTCGCGGTGACCGACGGAGCGTTCGCCGAGGCCAAGGAGGCGCTGGGCGGCTACTACGTCATCGAGGCGGCCGACCTCGACGAGGCCGTGGCGGTGGCCAAGCAGGTGCCGGCGGTGTTCGGCGGGGTAGAGGTCCGTCCGATCCGCACCTTCGAATAGGCCCCGTCGATTCGGGGAGGGGGTCGTGGAGCCGCACGTGGCGGCCGCGGTCGCAGACGCGCACCGGCGCGAGTGGGCCTTCGTGCTCGCCGCGCCGGTGCGCGTGACGCGGGATCTGGACCTGGCCGAGGAATGCGTGCAGGACGCCTACGCCCGCGCCCTGAGCACGTGGGGACACGCCGGCGTCCCGGACCGACCGGGAGCATGGCTGACCACCAGCGCCCGCCGCCGGGCGCTGGACGTGCTGCGCCGCGACGCGACGGCGCGACGGTCCCTGCCTCTGCTGCTCGAGGAGACCGCGGGGCCGGCGGCGGAGGTCGAGCCCGACCACGTCGCACCCGAGATCGGCGACGACCGCCTCCGGCTGGTGTTCACCTGCTGCCACCCCACGCTGGGTCGCGACGCCCAGGTGGCGTTGACGTTGCGGCTGGTGTGCGGCCTGTCCACCGCCGAGGTGGCCCGTGCGTTCCTGGTCAGTGAGCCGACGATGGCGGCGCGGATCACCCGCGCGAAGAAGAAGATCACCACGGCGCGGATCCCCTACCGGGTGCCCACCACCGAGGAGCTGCCCGCCCGGATCGACGCCGTGCTGACGGTGATGCACGTCGTGTTCACCACCGGACACACCGCGCCACGGGGCGACGAGCTCACGCGCCGAGACCTCGTCGAACGAGCGCTGGACCTGGCCCGGATGCTGCGCATGCTCCTGCCCGCGGACGCCGACGTGGCCGGGCTGCTGGGGCTGATCCTGCTCACCGATGCCCGACGCGACGCCCGCGTCGACTCCGACGCCGCCTTGGTGGTTCTCGCCGACCAGGACCGAACCCGATGGGACCGGGCCGCGATCGTCGAGGGAGTCGCGCTCGTGCACGAGGCGCTCCGCCACCGCCCACCCGGGCGGTTCGCGCTGATGGCCGCGATCGCCGCCGTCCACGACGAGGCCCCGACCTGGGGCGACACCGACTGGCGGGAGATCGTCGCGCTCTACGGGCTGCTCGTGCAGATTTGGCCATCCCCGGTGGTCGCGCTCAACCGTGCTGTGGCCATCGGGTTCGCCGACGGTCCCGACGCCGGGCTCGCCGCCCTCGACGCGCTCGCCGACGAACCACAGCTGGCCGGATACAGCTATCTCGCCGCCTCCCGGGCTGAGTTCCTCACCCGGCTCGGCCGGCCCGACGAGGCCCGCAGCGCCTTCGCCGAAGCACTGCTGCTGACCGAGAATACCGTCGAGCGCGCCTTCCTCTGCTCACGCCTCGCCTCCGTCGGGCACTGACCGACCAGCTCGGGGAGCGCGACCCTCACCGGCCGCCGTCTGCCGAGCGTGCTGGGTCGAGTGGGGGCGCGAGGAACGAGTCGGAGACGACCGGGTCACGCCATCGTGACCCCGGAGACGGCGGCCGACCTGCGACGAGATCGACTCTTCGAGTGTCGCGGTCCTGCGCGCCGGCCAGTGGCGCGGTGGACCCGATTCACCCCCCTGGTGTGCGGGCTCTACATCGTCCTCGTCCTGCTGCCCGTGTTCGCCCTGCTCGGGCCCCCCGAACTACTGGGCCATCGCGGGATGGTCACCGTGCTGGCTGCTAGCGAGAAGAGCCGGGCGGACGAGATGCGTAACTGGATCGCCCAGGCCGTCGACATCTCTCTGGTCGTTGGCAACGGTCGAACGGCACGCCGTCGGCAGACCGTGATAATTGCAATTATCACGGC
>JAVXWR010000278.1:0-2558 GCA_032230725.1 Actinomycetota bacterium | reverse complement strand
GCGGCAACATCACGTCCACCAACGTCGAGCGCGCCCATGAGGGCACCACCTTCGAGGCGTCCTGCTACACCGACCCGCTGGGGATCGAGCCGGCGACGGGCAGCCTCGCGGCGGCCGTCCGCCACATTGGCACCCACGAGTTCTCCGGCCCGGTGCAGCTGCGAGCGACCACGAAGTTCGCCGACGTCGCGCCCCTGCTCGACCTGCCCCACCACGGCCGGACCCGGCTGCGGTTCTCGCTGAGCCCGTGGTCGCGGTTCGAGGGCGGCACCGACCCGGTCGACGCTCGGGTGGCCGCGCTCGGGACGCTCGCGCACGCCGGCTGGCCGGTCGGGGTGACGCTGGCGCCGATCATCCCCGAGCCCGGCTGGGAGCAGGCCTACGCCGACCTGCTCGGCGCGGTCGCCGACGCCGTCCGCGGCTCGGGCACCGACCTCACGATCGAGTGCATCACCCACCGCTTCACACCGGGCAGCAAGGAGGTGCTCGAGGGCTGGTACCCGGCGACACGCCTCGAGATGGACCCCGAGCAGCGGCGCGTCAAGCGCGGCCGCTACGGCTCCGTGAAGCACGTCTACCCCGACGACGTCATGGCCGCGCTGCGCACGCACATCACCGGACTCGTGGCGGACCTGCTCCCGGACGCCCGATTGCTCTACTGGACCTGACGGACGGGTACAGACGGCGCATGCCACTGCCGCCACCCGGTCCTGACGCCCATGTCCTCGTCACCGGTGCCTCCTCCGGGATCGGCGCCGCCATCGCCCGGGCCCTCGCGGTGCGCGGGTACCCGACGATGCTGGTCGCCCGCCGCGAGGAAGCCCTGACCGAGCTCGCCGCGGAACTAGGGAACCGCTCCGGTCTGCCCTCCGAGGTCCAGGCCGCCGACCTCGGCTCCGACGAGGGCCGCGACATCGTGCGTCGGATCGTGCTCGACGACGAGCGTGTGGTCGGCGTGGTCAACGCCGCCGGGCTCGGGGTGACGGGCCGGGTCGCGGACCTCGCCGACGAGGACGGGCGCGCAGCGCTCGACGGGCTCGTGCGCCTCAACGTCCTCGCGCTGCACGACCTGACCATCGCCGCCGTCGGGGCCCTCGTGCACCGCGCGGCGGCGACGCGGCGGACCGGGGCGATCCTCAACGTCTCCTCGATCACCGCGTTCCAGCCGCTGCCCGGCGTCGCGAGCTACGCGGCGAGCAAGGCGTTCGTCCAGTCGTTCTCCGAGGCGGTGAACGCCGAGCTCTCCGGGACCGGGGTCACGCTCACCACCCTCAGCCCGGGCCTGACCCGCACCGGTTTCGCCGACGCCGCCGACACCGACGCGTTCGACCAGGCCCCGGACGTCTTCGTCGGCGAGGCCGACGACGTCGCCGAGGCGGGCGTCGCGGCGATGGCGGCCGGGGATCGCACCGTCGTGCCCGGTCTGGTGAACCAGCTGAGCGCCGCGGGCGGCCGCCTCGCCCCGCGCAGCCTGCTGCTCCCGGCGCTCAACACGGCCATGGACTGGTTCACCTGAGCCGACTGAAATGATCGCCGGCGTGGCCGTCACCGGAGAGGACCTGCACGCCCGCGGCGAGGAGTTCGCCACGTTCTGGCGCGAGTACCACCTCGCCACGCTGACCACGCTGCGCCGCGACGGCAGCCCGCACGTCGTGGCCGTCGGGGTCACGCTCGACCTCGACACCGCCACCGCCCGCGTCATCACGCGGCGCGGCAGCCAGAAGGTCGCGAACGTCCGCCGCGCCGAGGGCTCGCCCGACGGGGGCGCGCGGGTCGCGGTGAGCCAGGTCGACCGGGGGCGGTGGTCGACGCTGGAGGGGATCGCGGTCGTCCGCGAGGAGCCGGCCTCGGTCGCCGACGCCGAGGCCCGCTACGCGACCAGGTACCGCACGCCCCGGCCGAACCCGGAGCGCGTGGTCATCGAGATCGCGATCAAGCGGGTCCTCGGCAGTCGGTGACTCCTACGACGTCGGCGCGGTGAGGTCGTAGACGGTCGTGCCGCCGACCGTCGTGGCCGCGAAGTGCTGTTTCACCCACGCGGTGATCTGCACGGTGTCGGCGCTGCCGCCGGTGTCGGGGACCTCGGAGAGACCCTCGCCCAGGAAGTAGTGCACCTGGCCCGAGGCGACCAGCGCCTGGAACTGCGCGAGCGTTGGTGAGGGGTCGGTCCCGTTGAACCCGCCGAGCGGCATCACGGGCGCGCCGCTCGCGAGCTGGTAGCCCGCCGCCGGCATCGACCCCGCGGTCGCCGCGACCCAGGTGTGGCCCGCCGCACCCGTCTGCAGGAACGCGGTGAGCGCCGCCGAGGGCTGCGACGCGCTCAGTAGCGCCATCGCACCGCCGGGCCCGCCGCGTCCGGCGCCGCCCTGAGCTGCGCCGCCCCGGGACGTGGCGCCTGGCACGGCGCCGCCCTGAGTTGCGCCGGCCGGAGCCCGCCCGCCCGGTCCGAATCCGCCCGGCCCGTGACCGCGCCCGCCCTGACCTCGGCCCGGGCCGCCGAAGCCGGACGACGGACCCGCCGTCGGGATGATCTCGGTGCGCGCCGTGCCCGCGGTCTG
>JAVXWR010000273.1:0-4666 GCA_032230725.1 Actinomycetota bacterium | reverse complement strand
CGGTCGCCGTCGGCGAGCCGGCGGACCATGGCGCGGCGGGCCGCGAGCACCTCGATCCGGGCGTCGAGCCGGTGCTCGACGTCGTCCAGGGCGCGGGCGAACCGCTCCGCGTCCGCCTCGAGGAGGTCGGTGACCTCGGCGAGGGGGACGCCGGCCTCGGCCAGGGTGCGGACCTGCACGAGGCGGATGAGATCGCTCGAGCTGTAGCGGCGGTAGCCGGAGGTGTCGCGCCGCGCTCGTCGAGCAGGCCGAGACCGTGATAGTGCCGCACCGTCTTGATCGTGACGCCGACGTACGCCGCCGCCTGACCGATCGTCAGCCCCGGCCTCACGGGATCAGCGTGCCAGCCACGGGGCGGCTGCGGCGGCCTCGTGGACAGCTCGGGCGACGGCTCGGGCGTCCTTGCGCAGGATCGAGCTGTGGTTGCTCGTGACCTTGCCGCTGACCCGGAGGCACGAGTTCGCGACGAGGTGGGGCTCCAGCGCGGCGCGCGCGTCGTCGTGCTCGCCGTTCCGGCTCCCGAGGGCGTCACCGGCGGCCAGGACGTAGCGCACGGGGCAGCGCACCCGGTCCAGGACCGGGCCGCACGAGGCGGCGATCTCGTTGATCTCGATGTTGACCTCGGCGTGCTGCCCGGCGGACATCCGCGCGGCCAGACCGAAGGGGGCCGCGATGGGCAACAGCAGACGCATGCGACCGAACAGCACCCGGATCCGCCGCTGTCCCTCGTCGTCGGTCAGCCCGTAGGGCAGGGCTCCGTCCACGCTCACCACGGCCGAGACGCGCCCGGGGTGGCGGTCCGCCCAGAACACACCGAGATACGCCCCGTAGGACCAGCCCACGAGGATCGGCCGGTCGATGCCGCGCGCCTCCAGCACCGCGTCGAGGTCGCGCAGGCAGGCCTCGAAGGAGTAGTCCGACGAGCGCCGCGACCCGCCGCGGGCGCGCTCGTCGAAGGTGATGTGCCGGCGGCCGGACCCGAGCTGCGCGATCGTGCGCCTCCAGTGCCGCTGGCTGGCGTACGAGCCGTTGAGGTACACGACGGGCACTGCGGGACCGCCGGTGTCGGTGACCGCGATCGCGGTGTCGTCGATCGGGACCATGCCGGTCCAGGGCGCGTTCGTCATGGCCACGAGCGTCCGCATTGACCTCGGGTCAGGGTCAAGGACCGGGGCCGCGCTGGTCTCCGCCTGATCTACCGCGCCGCGATCACCTGGTCGACGATGCCGTAGTCCCGAGCGGCCGCAGCCGTGAGGACGAGGTCGCGGTCGGTGTCGTGGCGCAGCGTGTCGGTGTCCCGCCCGGTGTGCAGCGCGAGGATCGCCTCCGTCTCCGCCCGCACGCGAACCACCTCGTCGGCCGCGAGGATGAGGTCGGGGATCGCCCCGCGCCCCTGCGCCGCCGGCTGGTGCAGCACCACCCGGGTGTGGGGCAGCGCCGAGCGTCGACCGGCCGCCCCCGCGGCGAGCAGCACCGCGCCCGCCGCCACGGCCTGGCCCACGCAGGTCGTCGCGACCGGGGCGCGGACGTACTGCATGGTGTCGTAGACCGCGAGCATCGCCGCGATGTCGCCGCCCTCGCAGTTCACGTACATCGAGATCTCCTGGTCCGGGGCGTCGGCCTCGAGGTGGAGCAGCTGGGCGATCAGCGCGTTGGCCACGCCCGCGTCGATGGCGGTGCCGAGGTAGACGATGCGCTCGGAGAGCAGGTGGGAGTAGACGTCGACGACGCGCTCGCCGCGCGAGTCACGCGTGACGACGTTGGGGATCGTGTAGGTGCTCATCAGGCCGCCGCCATCCCGACCCGGACCCGGCGCACCGGCATCACCTGGTCGAACGTGTCGACGATCCCGTCGACGAAGCCGTACTCGCGCGCCTGGTCGGCGGTGAACCACCGGTCGTGCAGGGAGTCCTCGAAGACCCGGTCGGGCGGTTGGCCGGTGTCCTGCGCGATGAGGCCGAGCACGGTGTCGCGGGTATGGCGGAGGTCGTTGGCCTGCACCTCGACCTCCACGGCCGAGCCCCCGATGCCCGACGACCCCTGGTGCATCAGGATCTTGGCGTGCGGGAGGGCGAACCGCTTGCCCGGCGCGCCCGCCGAGAGCAGGAACTGGCCCGCGCTGCATGCGAGGCCGAGCGCGAGCGTGGAGACGTCGCACGGCACGAGGCGCATCACGTCCCGGATCGCCAGCATCGCGGGCACCGAGCCGCCCGGCGAGTGGATCCACAGCGCCACGTCGGCCGAGTCGTTCTCCGCGGCGAGGGTGAGCAGGTGGCCGGCCAGGGCGGTGCCGTTGTCGTCGTCGAGGGCGCCGTCGAGCACGAGCACCCGGTGGCGGAGCAGGTTCGCGCGCAGCTCCGGCGAGAACGTGAGGGAGGTCGAATCGGTCATGCCGCCAGCGTCGGCGCCCGGCCTCCTCCCGCGCCACGACGTCCGCTCCGGGCAGCGTGGATCCGCTGTGAGCCGCGAGCGGCGCTCAGCGACCCGCGGCGTGCACCGTCACCTCGGCCGCCTTCACGGCGAACCACACCCGGTCGCCGGGCTCGACCTCGAGCTCGGCGATCGCGGCCGGGGTGACGTCGGCGGCCAGCCCGTCGACCCAGGCGGGGCCACCGGGCACCGGCGCCGCGCGCATCCGGACCAGTTCGCCGTGCGGCTCCATCGCGGCGAGCCGGACCGGGAGCGCCGTGCGCGGCGAGCCGCCGGGTTCGTCGCGGAACACCGCCACGGAGGCCGGTGCGAACAGCGCCACGGCGCGCTCGCCGTCGTCGACCTGCTCCGGGTGCGTCCCGGCGACGACCGTGCCCTCGGTGGTGACGAGGCCGCCGGCGCAGGACCGGCCGGGGACGAGGTCGAGGCCGGCGATCCGCGCCGCGAACGCCGACCGCGGCCGGGTGAGCACCTCGGTGGTGGTACCGGACTCGACGACGCGGCCGGCGTCGAGCACCAGGATGCGGTCGGCGAGGACGACGGCGTCGAGGACGTCGTGGGTGACCATCAGCGTGGTCACCCCGGTCGCGCGCACCACGCGGCGCAGCAACGAGCGGACTGCGGGGGTGGCGTCGACGTCGAGGGCGGCGAAGGGCTCGTCGAGCAGCAGCAGCTCGGGGTCGCACGCGAGGGCCCGGGCGATCGCGACGCGCTGCGCCTGACCACCGGAGAGCTGCGCCGGGCGCCGGGCGGCGAGCGCGGTGGCGTCGACCTCGGCGAGCCAGCGCTCGGCGGTGCGGCGCGCGGGCCGACGCCCCGCCCCCGTCGACCGCGGCCCGAAGGCGACGTTCTCGAGTGCGGAGAGGTGCGGGAAGAGCAGCGCCTGCTGGCTCAGGAGCCCGACGCGACGGCGGTGCACCGGGACCGACACCGACGGCGACCCGAGGGTCCGGTCACCGAGCACGATCTCGCCGCGGGTCGGCCGGTGCAGCCCGGCGAGGGCCCCGAGCAGGGTCGACTTGCCCGCGCCGTTGGATCCGAGGACCGCGACGACCTCGCCGGGCTCGACCGTGAGCGCCACGTCGAGCTCGAAGGCGCCGCGTGCGACCGCCACGGCGGCGGCGAGGCGACCCCTTCCCCCGTCGCTCCGCTCGCCCCGGCTCACCGCAGGTCCCGGGTACGGCTGACGATGATCACGGCGATGGCGACGACCACGAGGACGAGCGACATCGCGACGGCTCCGTCGAGGTCGTCCTCGGACTGGAGGTAGATCAGGAGCGGGAGCGTGCGGGTGGTGCCCTCGAGCGAGCCGGCGAAGGTGATCGTCGCGCCGAACTCACCGAGGGCGCGCGCGAAGGCCAGGACGCTGCCCGAGAGCAGCCCGGGCAGGACGACGGGGATGGTGACCCGCCACAGCGTCGTGAGCGGGGAGGCGCCGAGCGTCGCCGCGACCGCTTCGTAGCGCTCCCCCGCCGTGCGCAGCGAGCCCTCGAGCGAGACCACGAGGAAGGGCATGGCGACGAACGTCTGGGCGAGCACCACCGCCGCCGTCGAGAACGGGACCGTGATGTCGAACTCGCGGTAGAGGTAGCCGCCGATCAGGCCGGTGCGCCCCAACAGGAACAACAGCGTCAGGCCGCCGACCACGGGAGGCAGCACCAGCGGCAGCAGCACCACGGACCGGATGACCGGCAGGCCCCGGATGTGGGAGCGAGCCAGGACGACGGCGAGCGGCCCGCCGAAGACCAGGCAGCAGACCATCGTCGCGACCCCGGTCTTCAGCGAGAGCCACAGGGCGGCGAGCGCCGACGGCGAGGTCACCAGGCCCAGGAAGTGCGCCCAGTCGACCCGGACGACGAGTCCCACGACGGGGACCGCCACCAGCAGCCACGCCACGGCCGCCGGCGCCCACAGGACGCGCGGAACGCCGCTCACTCGCCGCCCGCCGGAGGACTGGTGGTCACGGGAGGGGCGAGCGGAGCGACGGGGGGAGTCACTTCGTGGTGAAACCCGCCTGCGCCAGCGCGGCCGTGCCCTGCGCGCCGGTCACGAAGCTGACCCAGGACTGGGCGAGCTGCGGGTCCGCGCTGCCGGTGACCACACCGATCGGGTAGCTCTGGGTGACGCCCTGGGCCGAGGCCTGCGGGAAGTCGACGCCCGCGACCTTGCCTGCCGCGCTCTTCACGTCGGTGACGTAGACCAGGCCGCCGTCGGCGTTGCCGGTCTCGACCCGGGT
>JAVXWR010000250.1:0-2707 GCA_032230725.1 Actinomycetota bacterium | reverse complement strand
CGGGCCAGTCGACGCAGGCCGCGGTGTTCAGTGCCGCGGGCACCCCGAACAGCGGGTGTGCGGCCTGCTCGGCGGGCAGCAGGGCGGTGACCTGCGCGGCGGTGGGGGTGACGACGTCGGTGCACTGGATCGCGAGGAACCCCGTGGAGTGGCCGGGGGCGCCGGCTGCGGGGTCGGGGACCACCGGGCCGGGTGGCGACCCGGCCGGGGCGCGCGCCGCGAGGGTGCGGGCGAGCGAGGAGAGCCGACCGCCCGATGCGAGCGCCGTCGCGATCCGGTCGGCGAGGTCGGCAGACCCGCCCGCGCGGGTGGCGGCCGCGGTGGCTGCGTCGAGGCGGGCGCGCGGGTCGGCGCCGGGCGGTGCGGCGAGGGCGCAGCGGGTCGGTCCGGCCGCCGAGCACGCGCCCAGGAACGACTGCACCGACGCTTCCCGGGCCGCGGCCACCCCGGCGCGGACGTCGACCGGGCGGCCGGGGTCGGCGGTCCCGGCGTTGGCGGCGAGATCGAGGGTGCCGTCGACGACGAGCGCGCGCAAGTGGTCGGAGAAGAGGTTCGCGTAGGTCGCGCCGAGCACGGTCCCGTAGGAGTAGCCGTACAGGTTGATCTCGGGTTCCCCGAGCGCCTGGCGGACCAGGTCGAGGTCGCGGGCGGCGTTCGCGGTGGAGAGGTGGCGCAGCAGCTCCCCCGACGCCGCCGCGCACGCCTGCCCGGCCGCGCGGGCCGATGTCCAGAAGCCGGTGGGGTCGGCGAGCGGGGATCCGGCGGGACGCACCGGCTGCCCGTCGAACGCGCCGCAGCGGACCGGGGTGCTCTGCCCCACCCCGCGCGGGTCGACGGCGAGGAGGTCCATCCGGGCGCGCACCCCGTCGAACCGGGACGCGAGGCGGCGCAGGCTCGAGGCGCCGGGCGTCCCCGGGCCGCCGTAGTTGACCGCGAGGGTGCCGATCCGGTGGGCCGGGTCGAGGGCGGGCAGCCGGACCATGCCGAGTGTGATCGTCGGGCCGGTCGGGTTCCGGTAGTCCAGCGGTACGGGGACGGTCGCGCACTGGCCGACGCCGCACGGGCGCCAGTCGATCCGAGGTACCGGCGCCCCGTTCGTGCCCAGCCGGCTCGACGAGGGCGGATCGCCCGCGGCCGCCGCTCCGGGAGCGTCGGCAGCCGGGCCGGCGCACGCCGCGACCAGCAGCAGGAGCAGGAGCACCACCGAGGTGCGCGTCGCACGGGTGAGCCCTGTCGGCGTGCCCATCTCATTCGGTGTCGTAGCAGCGGAAGTGCGCCCGAGGCCGGAGGCCACTTACGCGAGGTTCCGCAACGAGGGCCACGCCTGCGCCCACGGCGCCCGCGGCGTGCACAGGGCCATCGGGACGTCGCTGTTCACCGGGGCTACCGCCGAGAACGGCGAGCGCGGGAGCACGACGAGGCGCGCGCAGAACCGCGGCGCCCACTTCACCTCGCCGACCAGCAGCGCGTCCTCCGAGCCGGGCGGCACGTCGAAGTACCCGAAGCCGCGGTGCGTGGAGTAGATGGGCATCGGCAGACCGTGGGCGGGCCCCTCGTGCTCGAGCGCGGACGCGTACCAGTACGAGTAGGCGACGACGACGGTGTGCTCGCGCTGCGGCGCCGGCACCGCCCGGTAGGCCTGCGCCACCGACTCGGTGAATTCCGGCCATCCGACCTGGCCCATCGTCTCGAACTCGGTCGGCGCGCGCCACGACGCCGGGCCGACCGGCAGCACCCAGAGCATCGCGAGCACCGCGCCGAGGGCGACCACCGTCGGGCGCAGCGTCCAGCGCCACCACCGGTGCGGACCGCCGGTCAGCGTGCCCGCCGCGGCCGCGCCCGCGGCGAGGACCAGGGCGTAGAGCCCGGAGAGGTAGTAGGGCCGGCCGCCGGCGGCCAGCAGCACCAGCGTCACGAGGACGCTCGCGATGCCCAGCGAGCGCCACGGGCGCATCCGGTCGCTGCGCAGCAGCGCCCAGAACCCCACGACGACGAGTACCGCCCCGGGCAGCACCCCGGCGTAGTACAGCGCGCGCGGCAGGAACTCCCAACGGTTGCCGAACAGTGACGACTCCCCGGCCACCACCGAACCCATCCGCAGCTGCGGCCATCCGTGCTGGGCCTGCCAGACGAGGGTGGGCACCGTCGAGAGCGCCGCGATCCCCAGCCCGACCCAGAGCAGCGGGCGGCCCAGCAACCGGCGCGGCCCGGCGACCCCCACCCCGACCGCCACGGCCGCGAGCAGGACCGGGATGAGGATCTTGTCGAACAGCGCCACCGCGACGACGACGCCGAGGGCCAGCAGCAGCCGGTCCCGGGTCGGTGCCCCGCGCGGGTCGGGGTGGGCCTCCAGACGCAGCCACCGCACGAGCAGCAGCAGCACGACCGACCAGCACAGCGGGTCGACGGTCGAGGTCGCGAGCAGGTGTCCCGTGGCGAGCAGGTAAGGGCTGGTCGCGGTCGCGACGGCAGCGATCACCTGGGCGCGCCGCCTGCCCCCGAGCTCGGCGGCGATCAGCGCCGCGACGACGACCCCGACCGCCGTGAGCAGGGTCGCCGGTAGCCGCAGGACGACGAGGTTCCCGGGTGCGAGGTGCTGCAGCGCCGCGGCGAGCAGGGGCAGCATCGGCGGCTGGTCCGCGTAGCCGGCGGCCGGCCGGGCGCCCGCGGAGAGGAAGTAGTACTCGTCGCCGAAGTAGCCGTAGCG
>JAVXWR010000804.1:0-6927 GCA_032230725.1 Actinomycetota bacterium | reverse complement strand
TAGGCCGAGATCATCCCGGTGTCGGGGCGGAACTCGTTCGACGGGTCCTCGGTCGTGATGCGGCACTGCAGCGCGAACCCGTGCAGGGCCACCGCGTCCTGCGAGAGGCCCAGGTCGGCGAGGGTCTCCCCCGACGCGATGCGCATCTGGGCGGCGACGAGGTCGACGTCGGCGACCTCCTCGGTGACCGTGTGCTCGACCTGGATGCGCGGGTTCATCTCGATGAAGTGGTGCCGGCCCTCGCGGTCGAGCAGGAACTCGACGGTGCCCGCGTTGACGTAACCGATCGCCGTCGCGAACGTCACGGCATCGGCGCAGATCCGCGCGCGGAGCTCGTCGGACAGGTGCGGGGCCGGCGCGATCTCGACGACCTTCTGGTGGCGGCGCTGCACCGAGCAGTCGCGCTCGAACAGGTGCATCACGTGGCCCGCCGCGTCGGCGAGGATCTGCACCTCGATGTGCCGCGGGTCGATCACCGCCTGCTCGAGGATCACCGTGGCGTCGCCGAAGGCCGAGGACGCCTCGTTCATCGCCGCCTGCAGCGCGTCCCGCAGGGCCCGCTCCTCGCCGACCAGCCGCATCCCGCGCCCGCCGCCGCCCGCCACGGCCTTCACGAACAACGGGAACGTCATGTCCTGTGCGGCCGCGAGGAGGGTGTCGACGTCGTCGGACGGGTCGGACGAATCGAGCACCGGGACACCGGCCCGGCGGGCCGCGGCGACCGCGCGGTGCTTGTTGCCAGCCATCGCCAGCACGCGCGCCGGCGGGCCGATGAAGGTGATGCCCGCCTCCTCGCAGGCGGTGGCCAGCTTCGGGTTCTCGGAGAGGAAGCCGTAGCCGGGATAGATCGCGTCGGCGCCGGCCCGCCGGGCGGCGGCGATCATCTCCTCGATCGAGAGGTAGGCGCGGACCGGGTGTCCCGCCTCGCCGATCTGGTAGGCCTCGTCGGCCTTCAGGCGGTGCTCGGAGTTGCGGTCCTCGACCGGGAAGACCGCCACCGTCGCCGCGCCGAGCTCGTAGGCGGCACGGAAGGCGCGGATCGCGATCTCGCCGCGGTTGGCCACGAGCACCTTGCGGAACATCGGTCCATCCCTTCCCGCGGCCCGGCCCGGCGTCGTCGGGGGGTCCGGGCCGGGACGGTACCGCGCGACCGGGTGCCGGCCGTGGTCCTCGACGCCCGGCATGAGGTACCAAGGAGGGGACACCCCGGGGCGAGGAGGTCCGACATGGCCGGCACCACCGGACGGCGGCGGTCCGCCGTGCCCTGGCTCTACGCCCTCGCGGCCCTGCTCCTGGTCCTCGTGCCCGTCGTGCTGCTCGGCGCACTGGTGGGCGGCGCGGGGCTCGGGGCCGCACTCCTCGCCGCCGTGACCGACCTCGTGGCCGCCGTGATCGCCGCCGGCACCGCGACGGTGCTGCTCGCCCGTCGCGGCGTCCGGCGGGTCCGCCGGGTGGTGCTCGGGCATCCCGACGGCCGCACGGGCCGGCTCGCCGAGCACGGCGCGGCGCGCTGGCTGATCGCCCGGGACCGCTTCGCGGCCCTGCAGCGCGAGTACGCGTGGGTGGAGTCCGACCCGCGGGAGGTCGCGGCCCGCCCGGCCCTCGTCGACGTCACCGTCCCCGCGACCGGCCGGTTCGTCGAGGCCCTCGGCGAGGCCCACGACCTGCTCACCCCCGCCGAACCCGTCGACCCCCGTCACCGCGACCGGTTCGTGGCCGCGGTCGACCGCGCCGTGGCCACGTGGGCCGAGGCCCGGCGCACCGCCGACGCGCTCGCCGCCGCGCGGGACGCCGGCGCCGGGCCCGACGTGGTCGGTGGAGCGGGCGTCGTCACCGGGCGGGGCGTCATCACCGGACCCGGCGTCGTCACCGGACCCGCGGTCCGCGGACCCCGCGACGAGTACGGCGTGGCCGCCGAGGCCGTGCGGGCGGCCGCCGCGCGGGGCGTACGCGACCTGCGGGAGCGCATGCGCGCCTGAGGCCGGCGCCGGATCTCGCCGGCTACCACCGAGCGGACGCCCACGGCTGGTCCCGCGACCCTCCGGGTCCACTCGGCCACCGCGGCCGTGCCCGACCCCGGTGAACGGCTCACCGGCCCGCCGCGATCGCCCGGATCGCTGCCGCGGTCGCGCCCGGCCGGTCCTCCTGCAGGTAGTGCCCGGCCTGCGGCACGACCACGACGTCCGGGGCGAGCGGAGCGGCGGGGGCGGTCGTCGGGTTCCGCGGCGCCACCGCGGGCAGCGTCGCCGCGGCGATGCCGGGTGCCCCGCCCTCCAGTGCGGTCGCCGGGACGGCGAGGGGGCGCGGGTCCGCCCGGGTGGCCGCCGCGTCGAGGGCCAGGCCCCGGTAGCGACCCATCGCCGCGTCGAGGCGCCCGGGGCGGGAGTACGCGCGCACGGCGTCGTCGAGCGAGCCGGAGGCGGCGACCGCTGGGTCGCCCACGAACCGCGCCAGGAACTCCGCCTCCCGCCCGGCGACCTGCGCGGCGATCTCGCCCGGCGGCGCGGCGGTGAAGGCGGCGACGTGCGGGGGCGCCCGCTCCTCGAGCCCGGCTCCGGGCACCCCGCCCCCGGAGAGCACGAGGTGGCGGACCTGGTCGGGGCGCGCCCGGGCCCAGGCCAGCGCCGGCATCGCGCCCATGTCGTGCCCGACGACGACCGAGGGGCCCAGGCCGAGCGCCGTTGCGAGCCCGGCGAGGTCGGCGGCGAGCGACGCAGCGTCGTAGGCGGCGCGCGGGTCGGCCCCGGCCGGGGTCGGCGGCGCGAACGAGGAGCACCCGGTGCCCCGCGGGTCGGGGACGACCACCCGGTGGTCGGCGACGAGGTCGGTGGCCACGCCCCGCCACGTCCGCCACGTCTCGGGGAAGCCCGGGACGAGCACGATCGCGGGCGCTCCGGGCGGGCCGCCGACGGCGACGTGCAGGACGACCCCGTCGACCGGCACGAACCGCTGCGTCAGCCCCGGGACGTCGGCACCACAGGCACCGTCCGTGCCGGTGGGCGCTGTGGGCGCCGCCGCGCAGCCCGCGAGCAGCGCGCCGACCAGGAGCACGACCACACCCGGCAGCGCACGGAGGACGGGCGGGGACGACGGCACGGAACGGGGTTCCCGCCGTCCGCGAACGCTCACCGTGAGGAATGCCGACGGACGTGGTGCCCGTCGGCACCCGCCTGGTGGCCCATCGATGCACGTGGTGACGACGTGGCTTACGTCACTTCACTCGATCGAACCCGGTTGGCGACTCACTCGTACGGACACCCTCCTGATGACGGTCACGGCAGTGCCTCGACCGTCGCGAGACCATCGGTGTCCGGGAGCTGGGGAGCGTCCGTCACCGAATCTGGCCCGGGGCCGACCCTTTCGGGGAGGGAGCCCCGGGCCGTTCTCGTCTCTCAGGCGACGCGGCGAGCGCCGACCGCGTTCTTCTCGATCTTCGAGAGCGGCGTGTACCTGACGTCCTCGCCGCTGTTCGGGGCCTCGATCACCTTGCCGTTGCCCACGTACATCACGACGTGGCTGACCGGGCTGTAGAGGAAGATCAGGTCACCGGGCTTCAGGTCGTCCATGGAGACCTTCTGGCCGACCTTCGCCTGCGCCGCCGAGGTGCGCGGCAGATCCTTGCCGGCCTGCTCGAAGGCGTACTGCATGAGCCCGGAGCAGTCGAAGGCGTCCGGGCCGGTCGCGCCCCACACGTAGGGCGTGCCGAGCTTGGACTCGGCCGCCTCGATCGCCGAGGCGGCTAGCCCCGACGGCTGGTCGGCGGCCGGCTTCGCGGCCGGCGCGACCGCAGCGGCGGCGTGGCGCGTGGAGGCGGCCACCGTCTTGTACTGCGGGGCCTGCGCCGGCGCGACCGCGGCGACGACGGGCATCACGCCGGTGGTGACGGCGGGCGCCTGCACCGGGTGGGCGGCGGCCGGGAGCGACATGTTGCTGGCCGCGAGCGAGGCGGGGATCGCGACGTCGCCGGTGGTGGCGGGCTCGTCGCTGGGGAGCAGTCCGTGGGTGGCGGCGCCGCCGGCACCGGCGAGGGCGCCCAGCGCGGCCAGCGAGAGGCCCGCGGTGCGCGCGGCGCGGTTCAGCGGCGCCGGCGCGGGCCGCTGGGGGCGGCGGGCACCGGACTGCGGGGCGCGGGAACGGGGGGCGTGCGGGCGAGGAGGCTCCGGGTAGCCGGTCGGAGCGCCGTGCGCGAAACGCCCGGTCCACTCCTGCGGGATCGGCCCGAGCGACCCGGTCGTCGCGGCGTCGGGAGCACGGTGACGCCCGGCGGGGACAGGCCTGACCGGAGGAAGGACAGCGGTCATGCGGCGACTCCTCACCCGACGGCGATCGGACGAGGACGCGCGTGGCGGTCCCTGGTCGGCCCGACCGCTGGGGAGTGCAGCGGACCGACGATCTCCGTCCCGTCCTGGACGTGTACGCGCTCCGGGGAGGCCGCCGAACGGGAGTCGGGCGAAACGGCCGAGCGCACCGGTTCACTGTGTTGCGAACCGACCGCCAGACCGTAACCGAACCGTGACCGGTGTGGCGCAACGGGGACCTGCGTGGCGCGCCCGGAGGTCGCCGCCGCGCGCCGATCGGCGAGCGCGTTGTGCCCGTCCGATCACGGCGCGTTCGCCCGGCGACCGCGTGGTGCGTGCCGCCCACCGGCGCCGACGGCTGTTCGCACCCGTCTCACAGCCGTTCGGAGGCGCGCGCCGACCGTTCGGAGTCGATCGTTCGGAGCCGGTCGGGTCGGGTCAGAGCCGGTCCAGGAACTTGGCGCCTTCGTCGCCCACCACCGCGCGGACGAGCCCCGCGAGCCGGGGATGGTGCGCGAGCGCGGGGTCGTCCTCGAGGACCGTCCGCGCCACCTCGCGCGCCTCGGCGATCTCCTCGGCGTGCCGGCGCACCGACAGGAAGCGCAGCGTGCTCATCCGCCCCGCCTGGTCGGTACCCAGCACGTCCCCCTCGCTGCGCAGCTCGAGGTCCAGGTCGGCCATGGCGAACCCGTCGGAGATCTCGGCGATCCGCTCCAGGCGGGTCATCGCGGGGCTCCCGGGATCGGCGTCGGTGACGAGGTAGCAGGAGGCCGCCGAGCTGCCGCGGCCCACGCGTCCCCGCAGCTGGTGGAGCTGGGAGACCCCGAACCGTTCGGCGTCGAGCACGACCATCGCGGTGGCGTTCGGGACGTCGACCCCCACCTCGACCACGGTCGTCGCGACCAGCACGTCGATGTCGCCCGCACCGAAGCGGCGCATCACGTCGTCCTTCTCCTCGGCCGGGAGCCGACCGTGCAGGATCTCCACGCGCAGCCCGGCCAGCGGGCCGGTGGCCAGCAGCTCGGCCACCTCGAGCACGCCCAGCGGCGGGCGGCGCTCCTCCCCCTCGCTCTCGGCGCCGTTCCCGTCCATCGCGTCCGCGTCGTCGGGCGCCGGCTCGTCGTCGCCGATGCGGGGGCAGACCACGTAGGCCTGGTGCCCGGCGTCGACCTCCTCGCGCAGCCGTTCCCACACGCGCGCGAGCCACTTGGGTCGCCCCCCGGGCACGGCCCGCGTCCCGATCGGCTGCCGCCCGGCGGGCAGCTCCTCGAGGACGGAGACGTCGAGGTCCCCGTAGAGAGTGAGCGCGACGGTGCGCGGGATGGGCGTCGCCGTCATCACCAGCAGGTGCGGCGCGGTCCGTCCGGTGCGTGAACGCAGCTCGTCGCGCTGGCGGACACCGAAGCGGTGCTGCTCGTCCACCACGACGAGGCCGAGGTCGGCGAAGCCCACACCCTCCTGGATCACGGCGTGCGTCCCGACCACGATCCCGGCCGCGCCCGACTGCACGTCGAGCAGCGCCGCCCGGCGCTCCTTCGCCGACAGCGACCCGGTGAGGAGCACGATCCGCGTCGCCCGGTCGCTCGTGTCCAGCTCGACCGGCGCCGACCCGTCGTCGTCGGCGAAGAGCGCCGCGGGCTCCCCCGCCCGGCCGAGCGGCCCGAGCATCGCGCGCAGCGACCGGGCGTGCTGGGCGGCCAGCACCTCGGTGGGCGCGAGCAGCACGGTCTGCCGCCCCGCGTCGACGACCTGCAGCATCGCCCGCAGGGCCACCACCGTCTTGCCCGACCCGACGTCGCCCTGCAGCAGCCGGTTGAGGGGCCGGGTCGCGCCCAGCGCCTCGGCGAGGTCGGCCCCGACCTTCTGCTGCCCGGCGGTCAGCGCGAACGGCAGGCGGGCGTCGAACGCCGCGGCGAGTCCGTCCTCGACCCGCGGGCACGGCGGGGCGGGGCGATCGGACGCCACGAGCTTCTCGCCCTGCAGCACCAGCTGCAGGGCCAGGGCCTCGTCCCACGTGAGCCTGCGCATCGCGGGCTTCGTGTCCTCGAGGGTGGCGGGCAGGTGGATGTCGCGCAGCGCCCGGCCCAGCCCGACGAGCCCGTGGCGGCGCCGGATCTCCTCGGGCACCGGATCCAGCGGGTCGTCGAACACCTCGAGGGTCTGGCGGACCGCGGCGAGCAGGTCCCAGGTCTGGACGTTCCGCGTCGCCGGGTAGATGGGCGTGACCGGGGGCAGCTTGAGCGACTCGCCGTCGCCACCGTCCTCGTCGTCGCCGTCCGCGCGGATCTTGCGTGCCTGCGGGGCGCCGAGCGTCCAGCGCCCCTGGAAGCGCTCGAGCTTCCCGGCGAACATCGCGCGGGTGCCGCGCGGCATCTGCAGGTGGCGCCAGGGCTGGTTGAAGAAGGTGACGCCGAGCTCGAGCGACCCCACCGTGATCTGCATGCCCGTGATGTCCAGCAGCCCGCGCCCGCCCCGGCGTGGGCGGCGCTGGTGGGTCACCCGCTCCACCTCGGCCACCACCGTGACGTAGGTGCCCTCGCGCAGCTCGCGCGGATCCATGGCCCCGAGGTCGTTCACGAGCTGGTACCTGCGCGGCAGGTGACGCAGGAGGTCCCCGACCGTGTGCATG
>JAVXWR010000191.1:0-2669 GCA_032230725.1 Actinomycetota bacterium | reverse complement strand
CCGCGCGCTCGACGAGCTGCACACCGAACTGGTCTCGACGACGCCCGAGCCGACCCCGGTGGTCGTCGTGTGGGAGTCGGTCGCCCGCCCCACCTCCCCCGAGGAGCTGCTCGGCCGGCTGGTCCGGGGCCTGGCCGAGGCCCTCGAGCGGGCCGGGATCGTCGCGCGCCTGCCCCCCGAGGTCGCGGAGCTGCTCGACACCGCCCACCGCCGCACCTTCGCCCCGTACACCCTGGCCGACCTCGAGCACGACGTCGTGGCGCTGCTCGCGGGCCTCGCCGCCGGGGCGAGGGCCGAGACGACGCCCGCGCGGAAGTGGTTCCGGCGCAGCGGCGCCGAACCGTGGACGGGCCGGATCGTCATGGTCCTCGACGACATCGCCGAGCTCACCGTCGACGGCCCCGGGATGGCGTCGTTCGAGAACCTCCTGCGCGCCCTGCGCACGGTCCTGACCACCACCGCGGCGCACGTCGTCGTCGTCGCGGGCGTCGACGTCCTCGACGCCGCCCGCCGCAACCAGACCCCGGGCGGCACGGTCGTCTCCGCGGTGTTCGGCCGCCAGATCTACCTCGACTCGCTGCCCCGCGGTGCGGCGACCGAGCTGCTGCGGGGTGTGGTCCTCGCGCCGGGCCCCGAGCTCGAGACGCTCGCCGAGCACCTGGAGTACCGCTCGCGCGGCATCCCGCGACTGCTCCTGAACGAGCTGGACGCGCTGGTCGAGTGGCACCCGGACGGCCCGCACGTCGTCGTCGACCCGGCGCGGGCGATCTCGATCGCGTTCCACGCTGCCCTCGAGCGCCGGGTCGGCCCGCTCTGGGCGCAGTCCCGCCCGCGCGGGCCGCTCCCCCACCACGTCGACATCGACCGCCGCCGCAGCGCGACCTACCTCGTCGTCGGCTGGGCCCTCGACCGCCGGGGAACGACGTTCACCGCCTCGGACCTCGTGGCCGACCGGGTGACGGGCGGGCAGCGCCGCGAGCTCGCCCCCGACGACGAGTGCGTCGGGCTGCTGCGCGAGCTCGCCACGGTCGGGATCCTCGCGGCGCGCGAGCCCGGCTCGTCCCGGGCCGCGTTCGTCGGGACGCCCGGGCCCACCGAGACCGTGTACCGGCTGGCGCGGTCGGTCGCCGAGGCCCTCGGGCGCACCGGGCCGGCCCCGCGCGAGCTCGGCCGGGTGGGAGAGGGGCGCTACGTCCTGCTGGAGGAGCTCGGGCGGGGCACGCTCGGGCGGACCTACCGCGCGCACGACACCTTCACCACGCGCGACGTCGCGATCACGCTGCTCGACCTGCGCGAGCAGCACGACGACCGGGCACGCGAGCGGTTCCGTAACGGGGCCGACCTCGCCCGCCGGCTCGGCCACCCGCTGCTCGCCCCGAGCCTCGGCACCCTCGACGACGACGGCGGGCGGCTCGGCCTCGTCTCGCAGTTCGTCCCCGGACTCCCCCTCGACGAGCTGCTGGAGCGCGGTCCGCTGGCCCCGCCCGTGGCGGTCGACCTCACCCTGGGCCTGCTCGACCTGCTGCACCACCTGCACGGTGCGGGCGTCGTGCGGCTCGACCTCACGCCGTCGCACGTCGTGATCACCCCGGACGGCCGGCCGGTCCTCGTCGGGCTGGGCCCGGCGCACCGCGTGGACGCCGGACCGCCCGCAGGCATGGTGCTCGGGACCCCGCTCTACCTCTCCCCCGAGGCGCTGGCGGGCCGGGCGGTCGACATCCGCTCGGACCTGTACTCGCTCGGGCTGATCCTCGTGGAGATGCTCACCGCCCAGCCCGCCCGGCACGGCTCGGCCGCCACGATCATCGCCCGGGCCACGACCCGCTCCGTCGACCTCGGCACGCTCCCCTGCTCCCCGGAGCTGCGCACGGTGATCGAGACACTGCTCGACCCGGACCCCGACGGCCGCTTCGCCGACCCCGCGGAGCTCGTGGAGGCGCTGGCGACGGTCCCGGAGCGGGTGTAGGCGCGCGCCGCCTTGGCGCCTTCGAGATGGCCACGACCGTCAACTACCTCTTCGGCTGCGACGCCACCGCGGGCTGTCAATGGCGGCTGAATCCGGACCCTCTGGCGTCGCGTGGATTCCAGGGGCAAGGGGTCACAATGGGGGACCAACAGAAGCACGCCGGGCCGACCGGACGGCTCATTCAGCTCGCACTGTTCAGGTCGGCGGCAGGTGGCGGCGCCCTTCAAGCTCCGGTACGCACGTGAACGGCAGGTCAACGCAGATCACCTCGTTCGTCACGACGCCCTCGAGAAGATGAAGCTGGCAACCGAAGGCTCGTCGCTGGTCGGTCCCGCAATGTCGAGTGCGCGCACAAGGGCAGCGGGCCGCGAGACCCATCAGAGCTCCTCTGAGACGCGTCCCGGGTTTCGTGGACCCGGCCAGCTCTGGGCAACATGCCGGGAGGATCTCTTGCCGATACCGGAACCGTCTTGGCGCCAAAGCCGTCAGAGCTTGTCAAACGGGCGGAGATGCCCGGCTAACTTTTCGACGGCCCCGTGAGGGTGGCTGCCCGCCGGCCGTCTGAGGGGCGAGCTGCTGATGCTGCCCCGGCGTGAGAACGGTGTCGCGGCTGTGCAGCGCCAAGCCGCGGGCGTAGCGCTGCGCGATGTCAGGAACGACAGAGTCGGTTCCTGCCGCGCCGAAGACGGTGCCGGGATAATCC
>JAVXWR010000179.1:0-14517 GCA_032230725.1 Actinomycetota bacterium | reverse complement strand
CCCCGGTCACCTCCCGCATGCGCGACTCGGCGAGGCGGGCGAAGCTCTCCGAGTTCGCCGCCAGCGCCTCGGCCGACAGTGACGCGAACGCCTCCCGCACCGCGGCGTCGCGCCGCCGCTCCGCCACCTCGCGCTCCGCGGCCGAGCGACGCTCCGCCTCGAGCTCCGCCCGCGCCGCGGAGGCCGCCGCCCCCGCCCGGCGCACCGCCTCGGCCACCGCGGCCTCCTGGCGTGCCGCGGCGAACCGGCTCGCCACCACGGCGCCGCCCAGGGCCCCCAGCAGGGCGCCGAGCAGCAGCCCGAGCAGCACGCCCTCCCCGGTGATCGTCATGGGGCGGACGGTGCCAGAGGGGTCCGACAGCGTGCGGCGGCGCGCCGGTCAGGCGTCCGAGACGGACCGGGCGGCGTCGTGCGGGTCCCCGGCGGCGCGCGCGGCCTCAGCGGTCAGCAGACCCTCCTTCACCGACACCCCCCACCGGAAGCCGCCGAGGGAGCCGTCACCGCGCCGCACCCGGTGGTCGGGGACGAACAGCCCGACGGCGTTGCGGGCGCAGGCCTGCGCGGCGCCCCGCGGCGCGAGCGGACGGCCGGCCCTGGCGGCGAGCTCGGTGTAGGAGAGCGACGTCCCGGCGGGGATCTCGCGCATGCGCGCCCACACCTCCTGCAGGAACGGTCCGCCGTACTGGCGCACGGGCAGCGTCGCGGCCGGGCCGGCGTCGCCGTCGTGGAACGCCGTCACGGCCGCCGTCACCGCCCCGAGCTCGGGCCGCTCGACGATCTCCGCGGGGCGCAGGGACGGGTGGACGAGCGGGAGGAGCTCGTCGTCGGGGGACGCCGTCCAGCCCGCCGCGAGGACGACGCCGTCGGCGTCGACCACCACGGTGAAGGGGCCGAAGGGGGTGTCGAGGGTGGCGCGGGCGCCGGGGCGCGCGTCGGGACGGTCGGGCATCGGGAACCTCCGAGATCGTGATCACCTATGTCTCTCGGGGGCTTGGACGCAGCCCGGGCCCGATCGGCTCCCTCCGGTTTCCGAGGGCTGTCGGACCCGGCCTCTAGACTGGGCGACCGTGAGCCTGACCCTCGGCATCGTCGGGCTGCCCAACGTGGGCAAGTCGACGATGTTCAACGCGCTGACCCGCAACGACGTCCTCGCGGCGAACTACCCCTTCGCCACGATCGAGCCGAACGTCGGTGTGGTGCCGCTGCGCGATCCCCGGCTGGACCGCCTCGCCGAGCTGTACTCCTCGGAGAAGATCGTCCCGGCGACGGTCTCCTTCGTGGACATCGCCGGCATCGTCGCGGGCGCCAGCGAGGGCGCGGGCCTGGGCAACAAGTTCCTCGCGAACATCCGCGAGGCGGACGCGATCTGCCAGGTCGTGCGCGTCTTCGACGACGACGACGTCGTGCACGTCGACGGCCGGGTCGACCCGGGCGCCGACATCGAGACGATCTCCACCGAGCTGGTCCTCGCCGACCTGCAGACCGTCGAGAAGGCGGTGCCGCGCCTCGAGAAGGAGTCGCGGATGCAGAAGGACCGGCGAGCGGTCCTCGAGGAGGTGCAGCAGGCGGCGGCCGTGCTCGACGAGGGCCGCACCCTGTTCTCGGCCGGGATGAACTCGCCGGCGCTGCGCGAGCTGAACCTGCTCACGGTCAAGCCGTTCCTCTACGTGTTCAACGCCGACGAGGGCGTGCTCACCGACGACGCCCGGCGCAAGGAGCTCGCCGAACTGGTCGCTCCCGCCGAGGCGGTGTTCCTCGACGCGAAGGTCGAGCAGGAGCTGCTCGAGATCGATGACGAGTCGGCCGCGGAGCTGCTCGAGTCGATCGGCCAGACCGAGCCGGGCCTGGACGCGCTCGCGCGCGCCGGCTTCCGCACCCTCGGCCTGCAGACCTACCTGACGGCGGGCCCGAAGGAGTCGCGAGCCTGGACGATCCCGATCGGCGCCACCGCGCCCGAGGCGGCCGGGGTCATCCACACCGACTTCCAGCGGGGCTTCATCAAGGCCGAGATCGTCTCCTACGACGACCTCGTGGCGGCCGGGTCGATGCACGCCGCCCGCAGTGCGGGCAAGGTCCGCATGGAGGGCAAGGACTACGTCATGCACGACGGCGACGTGGTCGAGTTCCGCTTCGGATCACCATCACGCTCGTGACCGCGCAGCACCGCTCGCGGGTCGCCATGCCGTCCACGTGCCGTCCGCTCGGTCAGAGCCTCGCCACCGTCAGCGAACCACACTCCTGCTCTGGCTGGTCGTCGTGCTCCTCTCGTTGTGCTCCTCGTCGTCATGGCGGTCAAGAAGGTCACCGGCCGACCCTTCGGTATGGTGCTGCAGGAGAAGATCCTGACCCCGCTCGGGCTCGACCGGACGAGCTGGTCCAACGGGATCCGCGGCCGTCCGCGCCCGCCCAGGGCTTCACCCTGAAGGGCCCGGCGGCGACGCCGAGCAAGCCGGCCAACGCCACCGACCGGAACCCGTCCTGGGGTTGGGGCGCCGGTGAGACGATCTCCGACGCCGGCGACGTGCTCACCTGGGACCAGTCCCTCGCCACCGGTGAGGGGCTCCTCTCGTCGCAGACCCAGACCGAGCGCCCCCGGACCGTCCCCGGCCCGGCCGGCTACGGGTTGGCCATCGCCTGCGTCGACGGCTGGGTGGGCCACACCGGCGGCATCTCCGGCTACGACACGGCCGCCTTCTACGACACGAACAGCGCCACATCGGCGATCGTGGAGACGAACAGCGACGTGCCCTCGGGCAACTGGCAGGTCGAGCAGACGCTGACCGACGAGCCCGGTGAGGCCGTGTCCGGCGCACCCGCGACGCGCATGTTCGTGCCCTGTCCGCTGCCTTGGGCACACGGCTTACCCGCCTGCCCCAATGACCTCCGCAGCCCGCAGTAGGGCAGCGCTGACGGAGCCGAACCCGCCCCAAGGGAGCGCTCGATGCCGACACCTAACCCCGAGGACCGCCGAGGTCCGCACACTTCTTGCACGCCCACGCCCACGCCCATCCGGAGCCGGGCCCGCCAGCGTCGACCCGTCCGGAAAGCGGCGTTGATTGTCGCAGCTGCACTCACCGTCGCCGCCTGCTCGTCCACGGCGTCGCCCGGAACCTCGGCGGCCGGCAACGGCTCGGGGGCGTTGGTACCTCTCGACCACGCCGCCATGGACGCGGTGGTGAAGATGGTGGCCACCGAACTCCACGTGCCCGGCATGGTCGTGATGATCAAGACACCGCAGGGCGACTACGTCAACACTTACGGGGTCACCGAGCGCAACGGCACCACGCCGGTCACGCTGGACACCAGGGTGCGGATCGGCTCCAACACGAAGACGTGGACGGGCACGGCCGTCCTGCAGATGGTGCAGGAGGGCAAGATCGCGCTGAGCGACCCGGTGAGCAAGTACATTCCGAACGTCCCCAACGGGAACAACATCACGATTGCCCAGCTCGGTGACATGCGCAGCGGGCTCTACAACTACAGCGAAACCCTGGCGCTGAACAACGCCCTCGACACCGAACCGCAGAAGGTATGGACCCCCGGGGAGCTGCTCGCGCTCGCCTACCCGAACCCGCCGTACTTCCCGCCGGGCCAGGGCTGGCACTACTCGAACACCAACACTGTGCTGCTCGGCCAGATTGCCGAGCAGATCGACAGGAAGCCGCTGGGCCAGATCTTCCAGGACCGCTTCTTCGCGCCGCTGGGCATGACCGGCACGTCGTTCCCGGCCAACACCGACACGTCGATCCCGTCGCCGTCCTCCAAGGGCTACATGTACGGCACCAACGTCGAGACGATGACCGACCCGTCGATCCCCGCTGATCAGCTGGCGCAGGTCCAGGCAGGCACGCTCGCCCCGAAGGACGTGACCACCGACAACCCGTCGTGGACCTGGTCCGCGGGGCAGGGGATCTCCACCGCCAACGACCTCGCCACGTGGGTCAGGGCGATGGTCGGTGGGCGGTTGCTCGACACCCAGACCCAGAAGACCCGGATGGACGGCGTGCTGCCCACCGGCAAGGGCACGAGCTACGGCTTCACAGTGGCCAAGCTAGGGCCGCTCTACGGCCACACCGGCGAGCTGCCCGGGTACAACTCGTTCATGGGCTACGACCCGGTGAACGACGTGACCGTCGTGGCCTGGGGGAACCTCGCTCCGGCGGCTGATGGTCGGCCGCCGGCGGTCACGCTGGTGCAGGCGCTGGTCCCGCACATCTACGCCCCCAGCCCGCAAGAGACCGACGCCGCCGGAGCCAAGCTGCCCAATTGACGCGGGCCGCACCGACGGGGGCTGTGAAGAGAATCCACCGCCGCTGATCTACGCAACCTTGTCGAGGGTGACGCGGCAGCCCAGGCCGTGGAGCTGCCTGATCAGGCGGTCTCGTTGGCGGTCGGTGTTGCGGCGGCTGAAGTAGTTCCCGCCCCCATCTCGGCGATGCACTTTGGTGCCCGCTTCCCGCACCCGGTGATGGTGTCGAGCCGATTACGGCCCGGACGAAGGGACCTCGCTCTCGCCGGGCTGCGGTGCGCGGCACCCCGTGGCCGACACCGGCCTCGGCCCGATCATCGAGTCGGCGGCGGATGGTGCGGTCCGGACAGCCCGGGGTTGCGACGCGTTCGTAGCCGCTGCCGTGCACCATGGCGGCGATGACGTGGTCGAACATGACCCGGTCGAGTTCCGCTTCAACGTCTGAGGAGGCCCCGCACGCCCGCGGTGCGCCTCGTCACCCGGACCGGAGGGACCGGGGCAGACTGCCGCGTCATGGCGAAGTACCGGGTCCACCTCATGACCGACCTCACGCGGCTGGACGAGGACGGCCTCGCCGATCTCCTCGAGCGCCTGGTGGAGGTCGGCGGGGTCCCCTCCGTACCGTTCGGCGTTCTCGAGGTCACCGGGAGCGCCGAGGCCCCGGACGCGCGCGCGGCGGTCGACGAGGTGGGCCGCGTCCTCGAACGCGCGCTCACGGCGATGAACCGGCCGACCCGCGTGATCGGGCTGCAGGCCGGCGAGGTCGGTCCCCACGCCTGATCAGGGGCACACCGGGCACCCGGACGCGCGCCACCGGATGCGCGGTGTGCCCCTCGGGACGAGCAGCCGCCTCGGCCGCCCACGACGGGCACAGCACGCACCTCGGCGGGCGCCACGGGATGCGCGGCGTACCCCTCGAGTCGGTCGGGCGGCGCCGGTCGGCGCCGGTCGGCGTCACCGCCAGCCGAGCTCCGGGGCCAGGTGGGTCAGCACGTTCTCGATGACGTGGGCGTTGTAGTCCACGCCGAGCTGGTTGGGGACGGTGAGCAGCAGGGTGTCCGCGGCGGCGATCGCCTCGTCCTCGGCGAGCTCCGCGATCAGCTTGTCCGGCTCGCCGGCGTAGGTCTTCCCGAAGCGGGCGTCGCCGCCGTCGAGGTGGCCGACCTGGTCGGTCGAGTGGCGTTCCCGCCAGAACAGCTGCCGGTCGAGGTCGCTGACGATCGGGAAGATGCTGCGGCTGACCGAGACGCGCGGCGCGTGGTCGTGACCGGCGGCGTCCCAGGCGTCGCGGAAGCGCTGGATCTGCTCGGCCTGCAGGCGGTGGAACGGCACGCCGGTGTCCTCGGTGAGCAGCGTCGAGCTCATCAGGTTGAGCCCCTGCTCGCCCGCCCACTCCGCGGTGGCCCGGCTCCCGGCGCCCCACCAGATGCGGTCACGTAGACCCGGCGAGTGCGGCTCGATGGGCAGCAGGCCGGGCGGGTTGGCGAACATCGGGCGCGGGTTCGGCGCCGCGAAGCCCTCGCCGGACAGGACCTCGAGGAAGCGCCGGGTGTGCTCCCTCGCCATGTCGGCGTCGGTAATGCCCGCGGCCGGCTCGTACCCGAAGTGGCGGTAGCCGTCGATCACCTGCTCCGGGGAGCCCCGGCTGATGCCGAGCTGCAGGCGCCCACCCGAGATCAGGTCGGCGGCCCCGGCGTCCTCGGCCATGTAGAGCGGGTTCTCGTAGCGCATGTCGATGATGCCGGTCCCCAGCTCGATGCGGCTCGTCCGCGCGGCGGCCGCGGCCAGCAGCGGGAACGGCGAGGCGAGCTGCTGGGCGAAGTGGTGCACCCGGAAGTAGGCCCCGTCGGCGCCGACCTCCTCGGCCGCGACCGCGAGCTCGATCGACTGCAGCAGGGAATCCCCGGCCGAGCGCACCATCGAGTGCCCGGACGGCGACCAGTGCCCGAACGACAGGAACCCAATCTTCTTCACGATTCAATCAACTCGGGGAGGTCCGGCCGCATTCCGGGGGCTCAGTCCTCCCGGCGCTCCTGCTCGCGGGTGCGGCGCTCGGTCTCCGGGAGCGAGGGGGTGCCCGACGTCCTGGTCTCGGCGTCCGCGGCCGCTTCCTCGTCCCGCTCGCGTCTCTCGGTGGAGGGGAGGGAGGGCTCGTCCCCGTCGTCGCCGTGTCGATCCTGGTGCGCAGCCATCATGGGTGCTCCGTCTCGTGACCGGGCGCGTGCCCGCTCGGGCCGCCACCGTCGTGCGGTGCGCCCGCGGGAGTCAAGGGCGATGAGTCCCGCTCGCCCGCCCGGTCCTACCCGGTGGGACCACCGAGGTGAGGAGATACGGATGAGTGCACGGGTGGGGATGCTCGACGACGTGGCCGCGGAGCGGCTCGGGCTCGCCGACGACCTGGAGGCCCTGACGCCCGCGCAGTGGGCGACGCCGTCGCTGTGCACGGACTGGACGGTGCACGACGTCGTCGCGCACCTGACCCTCTCCACGCGCCAGTCGGTGCCGTGGACGGTGTGGCGCACCCTCCGGGCCCGCGGGGACCTCGAGCGGGCCTTCGCCGACATGGCCCGGGAGCGGGCCCGGCAGTACCCGCCGGCGGACCTGATCGCCCAGTTGCGGGAGATGGCGCACGTGGACCGGCGTCTGGCGCTCGCGGGGGAGCTCGACCCGCTCAACGACCTCCTCGTCCACTCCCAGGACCTGTGGATCCCGCTGGGACGTGGCCGGGACCTGCCCGTCGAGCGGGCGCTGCCGTGCCTGCGGCACGTGTGGGCGGCGCCGTTCGTCGGGGCGGCGAAGCGCTTCGCGGGGCTGCGCCTGCGCGCGACCGACGCGGACTGGTCGGCGGGGGAGGGCCCGGAGGTGCGCGGCCCGGTCGGCGCGCTGCTGCTCGCGGCCAACGGCCGCGCCGCCGGCCTGGACGGGTGCGACGGCGAGGGGCTGCCGGACGCCCGCGGTCGTTTCACCGCATGAGCTCCCCGGCGCACACTGGCCTCCGTGCTGAGCCACCTGCACCACGTCCAGCTCGCGATGCCGGCCGGGCGCGAGGACGAGGCCCGGGCGTTCTTCGCCGACGTCCTCGGGATGGCCGAGATCGAGAAGCCGCCGGTGCTCGCGGCGCGGGGCGGGGCGTGGTTCCGCGGGGGCGGCGTCGAGATCCACCTCGGGGTCGAGGACCCGTTCGCCCCGGCGCGCAAGGCGCACCCGGGCCTCGTCGTCGACGACCTCGACGACGCGGCCCGCCGGGTGGCGACGACGGGTCAGGACGTCACGTGGGACACCGACTTCCCGGGGTTCCGGCGGTTCTACGCCCACGACCCGTTCGGCAACCGCCTGGAGTTCCTGGAGCCCGTCGTCGCCCCGGACGGGGTCAGTTGAGCTTGCGGGTGTCCGCGGGCAGCCCGCCGCCGGCGTAGACGTCCTCGGCGAGCTTCGCCAGGGCGGTCAGCGCGGTGTTCTGGCTCCAGGGCCCGTAGGAGACGCGGGCGATGCCGATGCGCTGGGCGGCCTCCAGGGAGATCGAGCCCGGGATGCCGATGATGTTGACCTTGCGCTCGCCGAGCTCGCCGACGATGCGGGTCAGCTGCGCCTCGTCGAGCTTGCCCGGCACGAAGAAGCTCGTGGCGCCGGCCTCGAGGTAGGCCTTCCCGCGGGCGATCGCGTCGGTGAGGACCTCCTCGGGGTCCCGGTCCCCGGCCTTGAGGAACGCGTCGGTGCGGGCGTTGAGCGCGAACGGGACCCCGGCCTGCTCGCCGGCCTTCACGGCGGCCTCGACGGCGCGCACCGCCTGGTCCAGTGGCTTCATCTGGTCCTCGAGGTTGGCGCCGACGATGCCGACGTCGATCGCGCGGGACACCGTGCCGCCCGGGTCCCCGTATCCGGCCTCGAGGTCGGCGGTCACGGGGAGATCGGTCTGGCGGGCGATGAGACCGACCTCGGCGATCATCTCGTCGCGGGGGATGACCTCGCCGTCGGGATAACCGCGGGCGGCGGCAATGCCGTGGCTCGCCGTCGCGAGTGCCGTCGTGCCGGGGGTGTCGGCGACGACGCGGGCGGTGATCGCGTCCCACACGTTCACCACGAGGAGCAGCTCCGGGGCGGCGTGCAACCGCTGGAGCTCCTGGGCCTTGTCGAGGGTGCTCATGCCCTCCCAACCCCGGATCGGGCGGAACTGATTCCCCGCTCGGTGGCGGTCGGACGCGTCGGGAGACGGGTGCGGCGCAGACGGGTGGTCCGTCCGGACCCGCCGGTACGCCGCCCGTCGTGTGATGGACACCGCGTGGCGACGGGACCCCGTCCGGGGCGCCCGTCCGGGTGAGGGATCACGGGGTCGTGTGCCTAGGCTGTCACCCGTGCGCTCCGAACGGTGGTCGGCCCCGACCCGGGATCTGACCCTCCCGGAGCGGGTCGCCTGGGTGCTGGGCAACGAGGACGGACGCCCGGTCTCGAGCCTCACCGAGCCGGCCGGACTGCTCGTCGCCGCGGCCCTCGTCGAGCTCCTGCTCGACGCCTCCCTGCTCGACGCCGGGTCCACCTACCGCCCGGGCCCGGTCGCCCCCACCGACCCGTTGCTGGACTGGGTGGCCGACGGGCTGCTGCGAGGCGGTGGCCGGAAGGCCGACCTCGGCCACGCCGTCACCGGGCCCCGCGGCGCCCAGATGATCAGGCGCACGATGGACCGCCTCGTCGAGCGCGGTCTCGCCCAGCGCGAGCCCCGCCGGGTGTTCGGCTACCTCGCCATGCCGGTCTTCGGCTCGGCGCTGCGCGTCCACGAGACGGCGGCGCTGCACCACGACCGCGCCGTCGTCCGGGCCGTGCTCGACGGCGCGGACGCCGACGAGGACACCGCGATGATCACCGTGCTGCTCCACCACGGGCGACGCGTGCGGACCCTGAACCCGCTCGACGTCCAGGCCGCCGTCGGGCGGGCCCGCTCGATCGCGGGCGGGCGCTTCGTGCCCGCCGGCGTCGACCAGGACATCGTCCGGCTCGTGAGCCCGACCGTGCGGGCCGTCCTCGCCGCGCTCACCGCCACCGAGGTCCTCAGCTCGGGACACTGATCCACCCTCCCGGGCAGAACCGGTGGCGCCGACGGGTCCCGATCGGGCGCCGAGCGGTCTAGGCTCGGTCCGTTCCGCGAGCAGCGCCCGGACCGAGGGGGCACGCCATGCCGATCAACCACCCGTCGTCGCCGTTCGTCCCAGCCGCCAACGACGCACCCGACGGCATGCCCGTGCTCGAGGCGGGCGCACACCGTGACGCGCGTTCGGGCAGCTGCGTGATGGAGTACGTCTCCGTCCTGGCCGGTGAGCGCTTCACCGACCGGCCCCGCTGCACCCACCCCGCGGTGGCGGCGCTCGCGTGGCAGGTGAACGACGCCGTGTCGCACGAGGCGCGCCAGCAGCTGGGCCTGCGCGCGGTCGACCTGGTGGGTGCCGGACGCGACCTGGACGGCCCGGTCCGCCCGGTCGTGCTCGCCGCCGTCGCCCGCGCCGGTCTGCGTCTCGACCCGACGAGCCGCTTCTTCACCCGCCTCGCGCGCCGGGTCGAGGAGGCCCAGGCCAAGGCCGACCAGCGCAGGGCCGAGGGCCGCGACGCCGGGGACGGCGCGGGCGGGCGCATCGCCACCCTGCTCCACGTCGGCCCGGTCAACCACGCCTGTGCCCACCTGCTCGTCGCGTCGCGCGCGGCCGGGCTGGACGCGGCGGCCCGGGACGCGGTGCTGGTCGACCTGCTCGACGACTGCCTCGCCGCGGCGCGGGCCGGGCGGATCCCGACGCCGACGGCGGTGCCGGCGGGCTGAGCTCTGCGGGGGCCGGCGTCGGAAAAGTCGCCCTCTCGACGAGCTCCCTTTCCTCGACACCGGACGTCAGGGAAGCGACTCTCCCGACGGCCGTGCCTGCCGCCGCGGCTGTGCGCGCGTCAGCCGAGCTGCAGGCATCCCCCGAGGACGGGCTTCAGGCACACCTTGGCCAGCGGCGCGCTCGAGGACCCCGACGAGCCCGAGCCGCCCGAGGAGCTGCGCGCCACCGAGGAGTCCGACGAGCCCGAGCCCGACGTGGCCGCCGGGGCGGCCGTCGCCGGCGCCGGCGCCGGGCCCGACGACGAGCCGGCCGGCCCCGATCCCGACGACGCGGCCCGGCTCGCGGGTGCGGGTCCCCCGGCCCGGCGCTCGGGTGTCGCGGCGCCGGCCCGCGTCGGGGCCGGGGCGATGCTCGGCGCCGGGGCCGCCACCGGGGCGGGGAGCCCGGTGGCCGCGGCGACGGGGTCCAGGGCGGGGACGACGGCGGGGCCGCCCGGTCCCCCGGGCGCGGCGGCGGCGGGCGGGCCGCCGAGCTCCCACGGCTCCGGGAACCCGGCGGGCGCGAGCGTCAGTGCCGTCGCGACCTGGGCGAGGACCATCATCCCCAGCGCTCCCGCGGCGACGGCGAGCAACATCCGGCGCACGACGCCCCTCTCGACGATCCGGTGCGGACCGGCCGCACCGCGCGGCCCGCGTCGAGGTGATCGTTCGGCCGCACCGAGACGTCAGCGTGACCTGGGACCGTCACCCGGTTGCCCGGTCGTCGTCACCCGGATGTCTCAGCTTCCCGGGTCCGCAACCACGGAGCGCTGCCGAGCGTGAGCGTGCACGCGATCGCGGCCACGACGAACGCCCACGGCGCGCCTGCGGCGCCGAGCACGGCCGAGAGCGCCGTCGCTCCCAGCCCGGTGCCCGCGTCGTAGGCGGTGTTCCAGACGCTGCTGGCCGGCCCGGACCGCCCGGGGCCGGCCCGGGCGAACAGCGTCACGAGCGTGTCGTTCTGGACCCCGCCGAACCCCAGCCCGACCAGCCCGGCCCCCGCGACCACGGCCGCCGTCCCCGCGTCGACCAGCCCCCACGCGACGACCCCCGCCCCCAGCGCCGCGACGACGAGGGCCGGTGCGGTGACGCGTCCCGTCAGCCCGAGGCGGTCGCCGAGCTCCCCGGACACGCTGCGTCCCACGAGCTGCGCGGCGGTCAGCGCGAACAGCGCCGCGGCGGCGACGCCCGCGGGCCGGGCGAGCGGCAGCACGGTGATCACCCCACCGGCGCTCGCCGCGCACACCAGCATCACCAGCCACGGGGCGACGGCCGCGGCGAGGAACACGCGTCGGGAGCCCGCCGACGTCCCGGGGCCGCCCCCGCCCGGCTCGGGCACCGTCGGTGCCACCCGCCGCGGCAGCAGGACCATCGCCGGCACCGCCATTGGCGGGAGGAGCGCGCCGGCGAGGAGCACCGGAACCGGCCCGAGCCGCGACCAGGCCCACACCCCGCCGGTGAGCAGGACGAGCTGGGGCACGCCGATTGCGATGCCGTAGACCGCGGTCGCCCGGCCACGGACCCGGGTGGGCACGAGGTCGGAGACCAGCGCCGCCCCGGTCACCGTCAGGACCCCGAAGCCGGCGCCGCGCAGGACGGCCACCGGCATCGCCAACCACGGCGAGGGCGTCAGCACCAGCAGGGCCGCGGGCGCCCCGAGGGCGACCGCCGCGGCGATCAGCGCCGCGCGGTGCCCGACCGCGCGCAGCAGCGCGGGCACCCCGAGCTGGGTGATCACCGTCGCCGCCATGAAGACGCCGGTGACCGACCCCGCGAGCGCCGGTCCCGCGCCGCCCGAGGCGACGCGGAGCGGCACCACGGGCAGCAGCAGCGCGTAGCCGCCGAACGCCGCGACGGTGGCGGCCAGGACCGCGAGGAAGGGGCGGGAGACCAGGGGCGACCCGTCGGCCACCGAGGTCAGGAGTGCGCGTCGACCGCGGCGGAGATCTTCCCCGCCAGGTCGGGGTCCTTCGCGGTGAGGCCGCCCTCGGAGTGGGTGGAGAGCCGGAAGGTCAGCGTGTTGTAGCGGATGTCGATGTCGGGGTGGTGGTCGGCGTCCTCCGCGGCGTCGGCGACCGCGTCGACGGTCGCGATCGCGGCGCGGAAGGACGGGAGCTTCGCGGTGCGCACGATCTCGTCGCCCTCGCGCTCCCACCCGGGCAGCCGGGAGAGGGCGTCGGCGACGGCGTCGTCGGAGAGGAGGTCGGCCATGGCGCCATCCTGGCACGCCGCGTCCGCCCCGGTCAGCGCCTCGGAGCCCGCTCGGCCACGATGATCGGCGTGCAGGTCGTGGTGGGGGCGGCGGTCGTCGTCGACGGGAGGCTGCTGGCCGCGCAGCGCGCCGAGCCGGCGGACATGCGGGGGCGCTGGGAGCTGCCCGGCGGGTCCGTGGAACCGGGGGAGACCGAGGCGGCGGCCCTCGTCCGGGAGCTGCACGAGGAGCTGGCGCTGCCGGTGGTGGTGGGGAAGCGGCTCGGGCCGGACCTGCCGGTCGAGGGGCGTCGCGGGGCGGACCTCCTGCTGCGCTTCTACCGCTGCACGCCGGTCGACGGGGCGGTCCCGCGCGCGCTGGAGCACCTCGCGCTGCGCTGGGTGGGCCCGGACGAACTGGACGAGCTCGACTGGCTGCCGTCGGACCTGGCGCTCCTGCCGCACCTGCGCGCCGCGCTGGGTGCCTCCGGCTCGTGAGCAGAAAGTGCGGCGATAGCCGCATTTTCTGCTCACGGGCGCGCAGCGCACCTCAGGCTGCGCGCGCCCGCTTGACGGCCTTCGCCAGCTCCTTGCCCGTGAGGCCGGACTCGGCGGCGCGGGCGGCCCGCATGAGCACGACCGGGCAGCCCTTGCAGCGCGGCGTGGAGCGGCAGCACTTCTTCTTGATGCGCTTGGCGCCGGTGATCGCGCACGCCTGCTGCGGGCTCAGCCGCTCCGGGGTGCGGTCGGGCACCACGCGGAGGCGGCTCCGATCACGGTCGCGGGGACGCAGGCGGGACAGGGCGTCGACCCAGCTCGCCGTCGCCCTCGTCGCCGTGGCCATGAGGTGAGGCTAACCTGACAATCGCTCGGGAGGGAAGGCCCGGCGGCGTCGGTATCGATGCCCCGTGCCACCATGACGATCCCGCACCCCAGCAGGCCGCGGGCCCGACGGCGGCGTCGTCCGGGCACCGGCGGAGAGGCTCCTCCCCACCCCGACATGGCCCCGACATCCCGAGCCGTCCCCCGTGGCGCGAGGTCGTCTCGTCGGTGTCGGGACGGTCGGACGCCGGGTGCGGGGACGCTCCTCGCGGGGGTGATCCTCATTCTCGCGCTCCTGGCCGGATGCGCCGGCTCGCCGCCCCCGCTCGTGGGGCAGGCCCCCACCCCGGCGCCGGCCCGGCCGCAGCTCGAGCCGGATCCCACCCAGCTGCGGATCGGGGTCGACGACCTCGGGGTCGGGTTCAACGTGCACCGCATCGCCGACCTGACCCCGACCAGCCGGACGACCGCCGCCCTGGTCCTGCCCTCGGCGTTCCGGGTCGGGGCCGACGGGGTGCGTCGGATCGACCCGTCGGTGGTGACGTCGGCGCGGGTGACCTCGACCCAGCCCTACACCGTCTCCTACGAGATCCTCCCCGCGGCCGCGTGGTCGGACAACGCCCCGATCGCCGCCGAGGACTTCGTCTACCTGTGGCAGCAGATGCGCTCGCAGCCCGGCGTGGTCGACGCGGCCGGGTACCGCGCGATCTCCGACGTCCGCTCGCGCGCGGGCGGCAAGGCCGTCGACGTCGTCTTCGACCGGCCCTATCCGGCATGGCCGACGCTGTTCGACGCGCTGCTGCCCGCCCACCTGCTCAAGGACGCCCCCGGCTCGTGGGGCGGGGCGCTGCAGGACAGCATCCCGGTGTCCGGCGGGCCGTTCGCGATCCGCCTCGTCGACCGCATCCGGGGTCAGGTCACCCTGGCCCGCAACAGCGTCTACTGGGGCCCGCCGTCCGTCCCGGACCAGATCGTGCTGCAGGCCGCCGACCACGCCTCGCTGATCGACCGGGTCCGCACCGGAGACGTCCAGGTCACCCAGTTCCGGTCGGACTCCTCCGACCTCGCCGCCCTCACCGCGCTCGGCGCCGCCCCACCCGGCCCCGCGGGACCGCTGGCCGTGCGCACCGTCCCCGAGGCGAGCCAGGTGCAGCTCGCGCTGCGCAGCGACGACGGCCCGCTCGCCGATCCCCGGGTGCGCCGCGCCGTGGTCTCGCTGCTCGACCGGGACGCCCTGGTCGCCGCGGGGACGGGCGGCGGGCCCGCGGCCGGCCTGCGCGCGGACGCGTTCGCGACCGCGCCGTCCGAGCCGGGATACGCGCCGACCCTCACGGCCGACTCGCCCGCCCGCGCCCCCGACCCGGCCGGGGCCGCCCGCCTGCTGGCCGCGGCCGGGTACGTCCGCGGCTCCGAC
>JAVXWR010000176.1:0-6151 GCA_032230725.1 Actinomycetota bacterium | reverse complement strand
ACGAGCTCGCCACGCTGTCCTGCCTCGCCTCGGCCGTGCGCACCGATCCCGCTCTCCGACCCGACAGCCGACGGCGTCTGGAGCTCCTCGAGCGCAAGGTGGAGCGTCTCCAGGTGTTGGTCGGCCTGCGGGCCGAGGAGACCGACGACCTCGAGCTGTCCCTGATCGACCTCGTGACCGAGGTGGTCGAGCCGCTCACGCTCGGCCGGACGACGGCGTCGGTCACCTGCGCTTCCGGCGACATCCGGCTCCACGTCGACGCCCGGTCGCTGTGGCGGCTGCTGGCCAACCTGGTGGACAACGCCGTGCGCGCCGCCGGCCCCGGGGGCCGGGTGCGCCTCGTCCTCCGGGAGGGCCCGCCCCCGGTCATCGAGGTCCACGACGACGGACCGGGCCTCGGCGCAGGCTCACCCGGTCACCGCGGACTCGGCCTCCCGACGTCGCGGGCCCTGGCCGTGCGCTGCGGCGCCGTTCTCACCTTCTCGACCGCCACCGGGGGCGGTACCGTCGCCCGGATCGCGTTCCCCCATCCGATCCCCGTTCCTCCCGGACCCCGAGGCGGTGTCGACCGTGTTCCTTTCCCCCAGGAGCGTGTCCCATGACCGACATCGTTCTCGGCGACGACCATGCGGCGTTCGCCGACGCGCTCGCCGCCGTGCTCGAGAACCACGGCGTGAAGGTCTTGGGCGTCGAGACCACGCTCGACGACCTGCTTGCCGCCACCACCCGCTGGACCCCTGACCTCTGTCTGGCCGATCGGTGGTTCGAGGACGGGGACGTCATCGAGCGTCTCCCGGAATTCCGGGCCGCAGCCCCGAGCGCCGCGGTGGTCGTCCTGTCCGCCGACCCCACGCGAGACACCGCGGCGCTGGCGATCGAGCGCGGCGCGCACGGCTTCGTCCACAAGACGCGTGGTGTGGCGGCCCTCCTTGACGCCCTCGACCGCGTCGTCGCCGGGGACGTCGTCGTCGAGCTCCCGCCGCGCTGGACGCGTCAGGAGTCGCCTCCGGAGCACGTCCGGCCGCCGACGACCCCGCTCACCCGCCGCGAGTACGAGTGCCTCGGTCTCCTGGTCGAGGGGGCGAGCACCGTGCAGATGGCGGGACGGCTGGCCGTCGGGACCAACACCGTGCGCTCCCACGTCCAGGCGCTGCTGACCAAGCTCGGGGTGCACACGCGCCTGGAGGCCGCGGCCTACGGCGTGCGCCACGGCCTCCTCGAGTCGGCGGTCGACCGCCGGGCTTGACCGCGCGGGCACGCAGCGGGACCGGCAGCGGAACGTCCTGCGGTAGATGCATGAAGACCGGCCGGTGCGCCCCGGCAACGATGGTCACATGCCCCGCACGACGTCACCCACCGCGATCCGCAGTCCCCGGGCGATGCCCGTCGGCGCCCCGCCGCCGGTACATCCCCGGACGGCGGAGCACTGACGTCGGGGACACGACGTGCCGCCCACGGGCGCCGTACCCGGACTCCGGGCCGTCGCCATCCCCTCCTGGAACCTCGAGCAGGGCTCCGCCGACGTCGCGGCCCACACCGGGTCGCTCGACGAGGTCTCCCCCGAGGCCCACCGGATCGGCCCGTGGGGAGGCCTCTGCTCCGCGGCCCGCGACGCTGCCGGAGCGACGGCGATGGAGACGTTGCGGGCGACCGGGCTCGTCCTGATCCCGAGCATCTCCAACCGCGTCGACGGTCACCGCTCCCCCGACGTCGTGTGCACGATGCTCCAGGACCCGGACCGGCGCGCCCGCCACGTCCAGGCGGTCCGCGACCTCGTCGCCTCGCACGGCTACCACGGCGTGGACCTCGACTACCAGGGCCTGCACCGCGAGGATCGGGCGCCGTTCAGCCGGTTCGTCACGCAGCTCGCCGACGCGCTGCACGAGCGCGACCGGCGGCTCTCGGTGACCGTCCACGCGACGGCGACGGAGCATCTCGACGAGCCCGCGAGTCCGGCGCACGATTACGCCGCCCTGGGCCTGGCCGCCGACGAGGTGCGGCTGATGACCTGGGACTACCACGACCCGACGACCCCCGCCGGCCCCTCGGCGCCGGTGGACTGGGTCGCGGACGTGCTCCGGCACGCAGCCGAGCGCGTGCCGGCGGAGAAGCTCCTCCTGGGGGTGACCACCTCCGGGTACGACTGGGTGAGCCGGGGCGGCGTGGCGGTCGGCCACCCCGAGGCGGTCGGGCTCGCGGAGCACCACGCCGGCGGTCGGGTGGAGTTCGACCCGCTCGGAGAGGCGCCGTGGTTCCGGTACCTCGACCCGGCGGGGACGGCGCACGAGGTGTGGTTCGAGGACGCCCGCAGCCTGGCCGTGAAGCGGCGCCGGGCGGCGGAGATCGGGGTGCGCGGGATCGTCCTGTGGTTATCGGCCACCCCGGACCCGGAGGTCTGGTCCGGGCTGGCGACCGACGGGTGACCCGGCTCAGTCGGCAAGCGCGGGGTGGGGCGCTCCTCATGCGAACCTCAGGTCTGATGTTGCGTTGACACTGCTTCGTTATCTCGAGGCCGCGAAGCGATACAGAGCTTCCCCTGTACCTCGGCACACCCAGGTCGGCCCCTTGCGGATCGCGACGCTCAGCATCCTCGACACAAGTCCGTCCGTCTCGGGCGCGGCACCGCGCGAGAGGGTCGAGTACGCCAGGGGACGCTCCTCCGCGCCCCAACCGCTCTTGAACGCGCGCAGCCCGTGGTTGCCGATGTCCGTGCGGCCGAAGTCGAAGCGTACATCGCCCCGCGCGCACGCCTCCTGGATTGCCGTCCAGAAAATGAGGTGGTTCGGCCGAAGGGGCCAGCTGTCAGGGTCAGACGCGCCGAACTTGTAGATCGTGGTCCCTTCGCCAGCAAGGAACAGGGCACCTGCCACCGCCTCGCGCCCACCACCGTCCGCGAGCAGCACGAACGCCATTCCGGGCTCGATCAGCTGCGAATGGATCAGGTCGAAGAACCGTCGCGGTTGCACCGGCACGCCCTGACGTCGCCTCGTGCGGGTGTGCAGCGCGTAGAACGCATCGAGATCGCGTGGGCCGGAAGCGCGCCTCACGATGACGCCCTCTCGCTCGGCCCGCGCAATGTTCCGAATCACCTGCGAGCGACTGAACCCGGATCTCACGCGGTCAACGTCAGCGTCGAGGGCGAGCTCGTGGATGACCGCGTCGGCGCCCGTCCGCCAGCCGAAGCCCTGAATTGGACCGCGCACTTCAATGCCCGGCGCACGCATGTGCTCCTGTGCGAACGCAAGCGCGGCCGTCAGCTCGCGTGTCTCGCCGGGATCGTTCGCCAGCGGCGGGCACTCGTCGGTGAACGGCAGTGAGACCCACCGGCGGCGCCCGGAGAGGCCGCGAACTTCGAGGAACGGGGCTCCGGCGAGAATGCGATCGTCGCCGTCGACCGCGACGACGGCGAACGCGCGGTAACCGTAGGTTGCCGCGAGCAGCTTCGCCCAAGCTGGGTGATGGAAGGGCGTCGACTCCGTGCGCTCGTTGACGAACGCGGCCCAGCGCGGGTCGTCGAGTGCCAGAATCGTCGCCCGTGTGCCCGTGTCAACCATTCTACACCGCGTCCCCGCTGAGCAGCCGGCGTGCGAGGACATAAGCCAGCACCGGGACCTCGCACAATCCGGGCAGCGGATCATCCCAGGCGAAGATCGCGGATTCGCGCGGACGGCGCAGCGAGCGCGCGTACTCCCGTAGGGTCAGGCGCTTGCCGAGCAACTCCCGCACCGCAGTCGGTGTGTCGGTCGTGAACCGAATCCACCCGACCCCGGGACGAGCATTTGACGACGGCAACTCTTGGCCGCTGATCATCAACCAGAGCAGCCAGGGAAAATCGACGCCCGCCCTGCCACACAGCGTGTGCCACCCCCACACGCGCGGGTTCATGTCAAGCAGCTTCAGCACTCCATCGCGCGGGTCACGCTTGTACTCGATCTCGATCAGTCCCGTGTACCTCATGGCGTCGATGAGCCACATCGACGGTTGTACGACCTCGGCGCACTCGACAGTCTCCACGAACGTGCTGGCCCTGCCGAAGTCGGCCGGGTACTGACGAGTTCGGCGAGCCGAGAGCGAAGCGACCGGCACGCCGTCGCGACACAGCGCCGCGTAGGAAAGCTGCGTCTCGCCCCCACCGGGGATGAGCTCCTGCACCACCAGCAGGTCAGGCTCAAGGAGCTGCACCGCCTCAGCGTGCCGCCGTAGAAGCTGATCGGCGTCATCCACTCGCCACGCCTTGGCGGTGGTGAGAGCGTTAACGTGCTCCTTCACCGCGGGCTTGAGCACCGCGGGGAACCGGACCGCGTCGAGCGCATCAGCGCGACCGAGGGTGACAGGGCAGGGAACTCCGACTCGCTCAGCCAGCTCGTACGTTAGGCGCTTGTCGTAGGCCCAGCGGAGGACGTCCCAGGGCGGTGTGGTGTGCATGTAGTGGGACGCGAGATCGTCGTGGCGGCGCGCAACCATCGCTGCGGACACGTCAGAACTCGGGATCAGCGCCCAGCCGCGAAGCCCGTTCGACATGGCGAGCTCGCGCAGGAACGCCACGCGCTCTTCGTCGCCTCCGTGTGGCCATCGTAGGCTGCGCTGGGCGTACCTAGACACCGACGCCAGGGGTTCCGCCCGTTCCGCGATGACCCAAACCGGCACACCATGGCGGCCAAGACTCCGGGCCACCCCCAGGGCTCGGTAGTCAGCGCCCAGCAGGAGTGCTCCTCCCGGCCGTGATACCGCGCTCATTGGTGCGTGTCTCGTCCCATGCAGGCGGACATGCCCCGTTCTGAGTCGGCGTGCAGGGCCCGGGCCACGACGGGCTCCACGTCCCCGCTCACGCCGGCGGCGTCGGCGGCCTCGAGCACCCGGACGATGTCGAGCCCGCGCTCCCCGGGGGTCCGGGGGCGCGACCCGGTCCGCACGCAGTCCACGAAGTGGTCGTCCTGGACCTGCAGCGGTTCGTGGAAGTACAGGTACGGCGAGACGATGTCGCCCGAGCGGTAGGTGACCGGCATCGTCCGCGCGGTCCCGTGGGTGTCGACGCGGTGGAGGTCGACCCCGCTGTCGTAGATGCGGATGCGTTCGTTGTCGGACAGGTCGTTGTAGACCGCCATGCGCTGGTCGCCGACCACGGTCACCTGTCGCACCTTGCACGGGTCGAGCCAGCTGACGTGGACGACGGCGTGGGTGGCCGCCCGTTCGAAGAACATCCGCAGGTAGGCCACGTCGGCGAAGCGGTCGCCGATGTTGCGCTGCTTCCACACCGACACCGCGGTGGGGAGCTCGTCGAGCAGGTGGGACAGGATCGAGATGTCGTGGGGGGCGAGGTCCCACACCACGTCGACGTCGGGCTGGTAGCGCCCGAGGCTCAGCCGGGCGGCGTCGATGTAGAGGATCCGGCCGAGGGTCCCCGAGCTGACGACCTCCTTGAGCTTGGTGACCGCCGAGTTGTACTCGAAGGTGTGCCCGGTCATCAGGACCACACCGTTCTGCGCCGCCTCGGCGACGAGGTTCTCCGCGTCGGCCGCCGAGGTCGCGAGCGGCTTCTCCACCAGCACCGGGCAGCGGGCCTGCAGGGCGGTCAGCGCGAGCTTGGCGTGCGAGGTCGGGGGCGTCGCGACGATCACCGCGTCGACGACGTCGAGCACGTCGGCCAGGCACGACGCGGTCCCGATGCCGCGATGGTGGGTGGCGGCGGCCTCACGGCGCTCCTCGGACTCGTCGACGACGACCACCGACACGTCGTGCCGTCCGCTGAGCACGCGGACGTGCTTGCTGCCCCAGTAGCCGTAGCCGACGACCGCCACACGGACGGGACGGGTGTCGAGCATGTCTCCCCCTCCAACCGGACGAGCCACGTGGAGGACGCGGCGCGGTGCCCAGCCTGGAGCCCCACGACCCGGAGCTGGACGTGTATCCGACGTAGGCGGCGTACGTCGCGAGGGCGACGCCCCGGGCGGGGGAACGAGGCACCGTGTCCCAGCCGGGTCGAGCGACCACGGCGCCAAGGAGGACCCCAGGATGAGCCGGCCCCCCGGCGGCCGGTCGCCGTCCGGTGGCACGCCCGCTCCCCGTCGCGGGTCCGGAGCACTCCGGTCCGCACGTGACCGGCCGGTCGCGACCCACCCCCCACATGCCCGCCCAGGAACGGAGTGATCAT
>JAVXWR010000171.1:0-5386 GCA_032230725.1 Actinomycetota bacterium | reverse complement strand
GGTGTCGTCTCCGTCGCCCGGACCTGGAACGACCACATCCCGCCCGAGCTGCTGGCACTGGTGACCGCCGGGAAGCGTGACGAGGTCGACGCCGCGATGAGTCAGGGCCCGGCCGACCCGGTGCAGGAGCGGGTCTTCGCCTTCCGCGCCAAGCCGTACGGGGGCGAGACGCCCTACGACGTGTTCGCCGCCGTGCAGGCCTACACGCTCGTGGGCCTCACCGACCGGATCACGACGCCGCTGCTCGTCACCGACCCCGACGACGAGGGCTTCTTCCCCGGTCAGCCCGCCGAGCTCGCGCGGCTGCTCGGCGACCGCGCCGAGCTCGTCCGGTTCACCGCGGAGCAGGGCGCGAACGGCCACTGCGAACCGATGGCCCGGGACCTGGCCGGGATGGTCTTCACCGACTTCCTCGCCGAGCACCTCCCGGCGCGGCAGGATCGGGCGCCACGACACGCCCCCGGGGGTACCGGGGCGGTGGGCGAGGGAGGGCCGACGTGACGCGACGGGTGACGAGCGATCTGCTGCTGGTGGGCAGCCTGCCGACGCCGTCCGCCGAGGAGGCGTTCCGGGCCGGCGCCGAGCTCGTCGGGGACCTCGTCCCGGCGCTGCCCGACGGTGAGTCGGGCCCGCTCGGCGCGTGGGTCGCGTTCGACCGCACGCGGCTGCTCGAGCCCCACCCGGACATCGAGGTGCTGGTCCCGAGCGGCTCCCCGACCGGGCGCGCCCGCCACGCCTACGAGACGGCGCGGCTGACCGTGCGGGAGGACGCGGGGCCGCTGCGGTTCGACGCATGGCCGCGGGTGCCGGTGATGCTGGAGTCGTACGCGCTCTTCCGCCGGCTGCGCGACGAGGGCGTGATCGGTCCGGACCAGCGCTTCCAGGTCAACTTCCCCGGCCCGTCGAGCGTGTTCACCGGTGCCTTCAAGGACCACTACGCCCGCGACTGGGCGATCGTCGGGCCGGCCCTGGAGGACCTGACGCGGCGCTCGATCGACGAGGTGCTCGCGACGATCCCGGCGCACGACCTCGCGCTGCAGTTCGACTTCGCCTACGAGGTGCTCGACAACGAGCAGGTCCTCGCCTGGACCGAGGGCGGGCAGGAGGGCGCGTGGGACCGGTTCGCCGGGCCGTGGTCACGCCTGGCCCCGTACGTCCCCGAGGACGTCGTGCTCGGCCTGCACCTGTGCTACGGCACGTTCCCGGAGTGGCCGATGTTCGAGGCCCGGGACATGGGCCTGCTCGTGCACATGGCGAACCACGCCGCCGCGCACTCCGGGCGCCCGCTCGACTGGCTGCACCTGGCCGGTCCGCGGTACCTGCGCAGCGAGGACCAGGCGTTCTTCGCCCCGCTCGCCGGGCTGCACGTGCCCCACACCCGGGTCTTCCTCGGGATCGTGCTCCCTCTCGACGGCGAGGACGGGCTACGCCGCCGGCACCGGACGGCGTCGCGGTTCCTCGAGGACTTCGGCGTGGCGATGTACTGCGGCTTCGGGCGTCAGCCCGGGCAGGACCCGGCGGAGACGTTGCGCGAGCACGCCGAGGTGGTCAGGGGTGTCCTCCGGTGAACGCGGCCACGATCCGCGTCTCGGCGTCGGCGAGGTAGTCGGCGACCTCGAGCGCGGCCTTCTCGAGCACGCCGCGCTCGACGAGCGTCGCGACGGCGTCGTTGCGCTCCAGGTAGGGCTCGTGGAAGTCGCGGTGGGCGCCCACGAGGTGGAATGTCAGCCGCATCTCGGCGAGCAGCAGGTCCATCTGCTGGTCGAGCCGCGTGCTGCCGGCGAGCCCGACGAGGGCGCGGTGGAAGTGCTGGTTGGCGTCGGCGACCCCGGTCCAGTCGTCCGCCGCCGCGGCAGCCTGCCCCTCCTCGACGGCCCGCCGCACCAGGGCGACCGCCGCCTCGTCGTGCGCCCGATCGCCGTGGCGGACCGCGGCGGGCTCGACGATGCGCCGGGAGCGGTAGACGTCGTGCACGTCGGCCACGCCCGGCGTCGTCACGAAGACCCCCCGGTGCGCCTCGCGGACCAGGATCCGCTCGGCGACGAGCTGGCTGAACGCCTCGCGCAGCGTGTTGCGCGAGACCCGCATCGCCTCGCAGAACGCCTGCTCCCCCAGCCGCACGCCGGGCAGGAGCCGCCCCTCGACGACCTGGTCGCGCAGCGCGTCGGCGACCCGCTCGGCCGTCGACGACGTCTGTGCGACGCGGGCCGTCGACAGCGCCTCGAGCGCGGCGCGGGCGGCCGGGTCCGGGTCGGCGGCGGTCACGACGCCGAGCCTACCGACCCGTCCCCATGCCGGATCGTTGAACGATGGCCGGCGCGTGGTGTTGACGGCGGGTGGTGAGATGTGACGGCCGCCATGCCGACCGGGGAGAGCCGACGATGTACCTCACGCAGGGCCTCCACCGCGCCACCCGCGAGACCCCGGACCGGCCGGCGACGATCTTCGGCGACCGCGTCCGCACCTGGGCGCAGTGCGCGGACCGGGTGGCCCGGCTCGCCGGCGCGCTCGCGCACCTCGGGCTGCGCGCGGCGGCCGGGTCGCGATGCTGGCGATGAACTCCGACCACTACCACGAGTACCTGCTCGCCGTGCCGTGGGCGGGCGGCGTCGTGACCCCCGTGAACGTGCGCTGGAGAGCCCGGCCGAGATCGCGTTCTCGCTGGTCGACGCCGGGGTGGAGATCCTGCTCGTCGACGACGCCTTCGTCGGCCTCGTCCCCGAGATCCGCCACGCGGCGCCCGTCCTGCGCCACGTCGTCCACGCGGGCGAGGAGCCCACGCCGGAAGGCCTGCTCCCGGTCGAGGCGCTGATCGCCGAGCACCGACCCGTGCCCGACGCGGGCCGAGGCGGCGACGACCCGTACGGCATCTACTACACCGGCGGCACCACGGGGACGCCGAAGGGCGTCGTGCTCACCCACGCCAACCTGACGACCTCCGCGCTGGGGTCGGCGGCGACGGGGGCGTTCGTCGTGCCCGGCGGGCGGCTCCTGCACGCGGCGCCGATGTTCCACCTCGCGGACGGCGCCGCGTGGGTCGGCCGCAACGCCGTGGGCGGCACCCACGTGATCGTCCCGTCGTTCACGCCCCTCGGGGTCGCCCGCGCGATCGAGGAGCACGGGGTCACCGACGTCCTGCTCGTCCCGACGATGATCCAGATGCTGGTCGACGAACCCGCCGCCGCGGACGCGGACCTCTCCAGCCTCCGCTGCCTGATCTACGGGGCCTCGGCCATCTCGCAGGCCGTACTGGCCCGGGCGACGGCCCGGCTGCCGGCGGCGCGCTTCACCCAGGCGTACGGGATGACCGAGCTCTCCCCCGTCACGACGCTGCTCCTGCCCGAGGACCACGACGTCGAGCACCTGCGCCGGTCGGCCGGACGCTCAGCCCCGCACGCCGAGGTGCGCATCGTCGACGAGGAGGACCGGGAAGTGCCGCGCGGCACCGTCGGCGAGATCGTCGCGCGCGGCGGGCACGTCATGGCCGGCTACTGGAACCGGCCCGAGGAGACCGCGGCCGCCGTCCGCGACGGGTGGATGCACACCGGGGACGGCGGCTACATGGACGACGAGGGCTACGTCTTCGTCGTCGACCGCATCAAGGACATGATCATCACCGGGGGCGAGAACGTGTACTCGGCGGAGGTCGAGAACGCGCTCGCCGCGCATCCCGCGGTGGCGTCGTCCGCGGTGATCGGGGTTCCCGACGACGAGTGGGGCGAGCGGGTGCACGCCGTGGTCGTCCTGGCGGCGGGCGCGTCCACGACGGCGCCCGAACTGCGCTACCACGTGAAGGAGCGCATCGCGGGGTACAAGGCGCCGCGGACGGTGGAGTTCGTCGACGCGCTGCCCATCTCCGGCGCCGGGAAGATCCTCAAGCGCGAGCTCCGGGCCCGGCACCGCGAGTCGCTCGCGGTGTCGTGAGACGGCGGGCGGTCCGAGCGAAGGGCGCCGTCGTGCGGGAGAGCCGTCGACGGGCGCCCTCCGCCGGGATCGTCGTCGCGCCCGGTCAGGTCTCCTCGAGGTCGAACGCGTCGTCGCCGACCCAGACCCGCAGGCCCTCGCCGTCCTCGGTGATCGCGCCCTCCTCTTCCTCGGAGAGCTCGCGGGCGGCGCCCAGCGCGCGCTTCGAGTAGGAGATCCGGCCGTCCCCGAGGTCCTTGGGGCGGTACTCGGAGGCGAGCACCGCGGTGCGGCTGCGGGTCGCGAGCAGTTCGGCGTTCTCGGCCCCGACCTCGGCGATCCACTCGTCCATGAGCTGGATCACACCGCCACCGGGTGCGGACCACCAAGATCCGCAGTCGACGTGCAGCATGTGCGCTCGCGAAGGCGGCTCGGCCGAGTGGACTCCCGGGGTTGTGGCGGCAACCGTGGGAGTCCACTCGGCGCTCGGCGGCCTCCACAGTCGCGCGGTCAGACCGACCATCGGTGGCTCAGGAGCGGTTGAACAGGCGCCGCAGGCCGCCGTCACGCTTGTGGGGTGACGGCTTCCGGTCCTCGGAGTCGCTCGCCTGCCCGTCGCCGTCGACGTCGCGCTGGGTGGGCAGCGGGATCTCCTCGGTGTGCTGGTCGGCGTTGTCGTCCGCCGCGTGCCGGGGCCCGGACTGCTGTGCCTCCTCGAGCCGCACGCCCTGATCCCGGCCCGGCCCCTGGTCCTGCTGTGCGGACTGCTGGTGGACCGCGGTGTCCTGGTCGTCGTCCCGGTCCTGCTGCCCGGACTGCTGGTGGACCTGGGTGTCCTGACGGTCGGACCCGTCCTGGTCCCGGTCCTGGTCCGACTGCTGCTGGTGGACCTGGGTGTCCTGGTCGTCGCCGTCGGAGGCCTGGTCCTGGCCGTCGGAGTCCTGGTCCTGGTCCCCGGACCGGTCCTCGTCGGAGTCGCCCTGGTCGGTGCCGTCGGCGCCGTCGGCGCCGGACTTCTCGTCCTCGGACTTGGTGTGCTCACCGGCCTGCGGGAGCACCACCGTCCCCCCCGCGTACTCATCCACCGGCACCCCGACCAGCGGCTCGTCGGACTCCGGCGGGTCCGGCGGGGCCTTGCGGGCTTCGGCGTCGGCGTTCGGGTCCCAGCTGCCGGCCTTCTCGCCCTCGCCCTCGCCCTCACCGGCCGGGGAGCCCTCGACCATCGACTCGGACTGGGCCTCCTGCATCGCCTGGTAGCCGAACGGGTCGGCGTCCTCGGGCGGGTTGTCCCGCGTGACCTCGATCAGCTCGGTGCGGTCCTGATCCTTCGAAATCCCGTACCGCTCCATGTCCTCGTCGGTCAGCGACTCCAGGATCGCGGTCTGCGCCTTCTCCGGCAGCGTGTGCAGAATCTGCATCACCCGGTCCTTGCGGCGCTCGACGGCCTTGCGCTCCCCGATGCCCTCGGTGGGGTTGATCTGCG
>JAVXWR010000800.1:0-2575 GCA_032230725.1 Actinomycetota bacterium | reverse complement strand
GTAGCTGAGCGCGTGCTCCTCCTTGTCGAGACCGGGTGGCCGATTCGGGTCGCGCTGGCGTCGTGGCCGGGCCGGCGACTGCGTACCGAGTGGACGACGCTCGCCCTAGCCCTGCTCGGCCCGGTCGTGCTCGTCGTCGGCTTCGTCACGGCGCAGGCCGCCCAACCAGGACCCGACCCGTGGAACCGGTCGCTGAGCGCGCTCTCGGGCCAGGGCGCGAGCAGCCGCTGGATCATGGTGGGCGCGCTCGGCGCGGCCGGCGTTCTCGTGGTGCTCCTCGCGCTCGGTCTACGACGGCGGGTGCCCGCGGCGGCCTGGCGGCTGCTCGCCGCCGGCGGCGTGTTCCTCGTGGTGGCGGGCCTCGACCCCCAGCCCGTCGGCGGCTACTCCGCGGTGCACATGGTCACCGCGGGTCTCGCGTGGGCCGCCTTCACGGCCTGGCCGCTGGCCCTCGCGTTCTCCTCGCGGGTGGACCACCGGCTGCGGTGGGCCTCCGCCACCGCCACCGCGGTGCTCATCGTGCTCATGGCGTGGTTCACGGCGCAGCTCGTCACCGACGGCGCGTGGTACGGCATCTCCCAGCGGGTGGTGATCCTGGCCCAGGCGGTGTGGCCGGTGGTGGTGGCCGCGACACGCAGTCCGCTGTCCGCGCCCGCCACGCGGGCCTCCGCGAGCGACACGCACTAGGCCGCCACCGGCCGTCGAGGTCCGCCGACCAGGGCTGCCGGGTCGGATCACGGGTCAAGGCTGCTCACCCGATCGAGGACGCCAGGGCGGCGACGAGCCGGTCGATGTCGTCGCTCGACGTATGGAGGTGGGGGGAGAGGCGTAGAGACGTCCCGCGCAGCGCGGCGAAGCACTCCGACCGGGCCAGCGCGGGCAGGATCGTCTCGCGGTCGTCGGCCGGGATCTGGAGGCTGAGGATGTGTGGCCCGCGGGGATGGGGGACGGGCTCGAGTCCGAGCCCCGAGAGGCGCTCGACGATCCGGTCGGTGACGGATCGGAGAGCGCTGAAGACGGCGTCGACGCCCCAGCTCAGGAGTTGATCGAGGGCAGCGATAGCCATGGGGGTCAACTCGAAGGCGCTGCGTTGGCCCTGGTCGAAGCGGCGAGCTCCGGGTTGATATCCGTCGCGGTACTCGACCAGTCGGGCGAAGTCCTCGGAACCGTCGCGGACGATCCAGTTCTCCTCGACCGGCCGGCCCTCGCGGTGCTGGGGAGCCAGCCAGAGGTACGAGCGCCCGAAGGGTCCGAGCAGCCATTTGTAGCCGACGCTGAGGACGGCGTCCGGTCGCAGGGTGCGTACGTCGAGAGGTACCGCGCCGAGTGACTGGCTGGCGTCGACGACCAGGGCGGCGCCCACGTCGCGCGCCCGCTGCGCGACGGTCGGGAGGTCGATCCAGGAACCGTCGGTCCAGTGGACCTGGGGTGTGCTCACCACGGCGGTTCGTTCGTCGATGACCTCGAGCAAGGCCTCGGTCCAGGTCTGTCCGTCGGCCCGTGCGGCGGTGACGACGTCCGCGGCGCGGCGGGCGGCGAGCCGACGCCAGGTGTAGATCCCGGACGGGTACTCCTCGGCGAGGACCACGATGCGCTCGTCGGCGGACACGGCCAGGTTCGGCGCGACCGAGGCGAACCCGTAGCTGGTCGAGGGCACCAGTGCGACGCCCTCGGCGTCGTCGCCGAGCAGGCGTCCGACCTGTTCGCGCAGGGTCTCGACGTCGGTGAACCAGTCCTCGGACATGATCGTCCACGGCCGGGCGCGTCGCCGCAGCGCCTCCTCGCCGGCCTGCGCCACGCTGTGCAGCAGCGGCGCGAGGTTCGCGGTGTTGAAGTAGGCCACCTCGGCCGGCACATCGAACAGCGAACGCCGGCCTGGCGCGGAAGCGTCACGTGCCGGCGAACCGGGCGGGTCGAGGAGATCGGCCATGGGGACATCCCACCTGGACCGCCCCGGCTCCGGGTGTGGCTGGAATGCCCGTCATGCGGCGTTTCCTGCCACGCTCGCGGCATGGCGGGTGGGTTGAGGCTCTCGAAGGTGGCCGTGGTCGTCGCGGACGGGGTGGCTCCGTTCGAGCTCGGCGTCGCCTGCGAGCTCTTCGGCCTGGATCGCTCCGATCAGGGTCTTCCGGCCTATGACTTCGCGGTTGTGGCCGTGACCCCCGGCCGTGTGACGACCACCGCCGGGTTCGCCATCTCCGTCCCCGACGATCTTTCCCGGCTCGAGGAAGCCGACCTGATCGTCCTGCCGGCCGGCACCTGGACCGAACACGACCCCGGACCGACGCTGACTGGGGCATTACGGGCAGCGCACGGCCGCGGCGCCCACATCATGGCCATATGCCGAGGGGCGTTCGTGCTCGCCGCCACGGGGCTTCTCGACCATCAGCGGGCCACCACCCATTGGCGCTGGAGCGAGCAGTTCCGCCGGAGGTTCCCCCGCGTACAGCTCGTGCCCGACGTGCTCTACGTGGATCTCGGTGACGTCTCCACCTCCGCGGGGACTGCCGCCGGCATCGACCTCGGACTGCATCTGTTGCGTCGGGCTCACGGCGCCGCCGTGGCCGCCGACATC
>JAVXWR010000142.1:0-6266 GCA_032230725.1 Actinomycetota bacterium | reverse complement strand
GCTCCCCTCCGCCGACCCGGTGACCGACCCCGGAATCCAACCCTTCGACCCCGATCGGGCCCGGGGCCGACCGGAACGACCGATGAGCGGCCGGACGCCGCGTCCCCCGACGAACGGGTCGTTCCCGCTCGGCCCCGGGCTCCCGGGTCGCGATCGTTCTCCCGGCGGTGAGGAGCGGCCGTGGGCCTGGCACGCGTGTGGATCGAGACCCTGGACGACGGCCTGGTGCGGGCCGACCAGGTCGTCGAGGTGCTCGCGCACCAGACGGCGGCCTTCGCCGGCAAGCCCGCCCGGTGGTTGATCGACGTCGTCATTCCGGTCAGTCAGGGCGCCGGCGCGTCCGGTCAATGGCACCTCGCGGCCTCCCACCGCACGCTGATGCAGACCGGTACCGAGCCGCGGGGCGCCGCGCACCGGCTCGTCGAACTGCTCTGCCGGCTCGACGCCACCGACGCGGCCGGGATCGTCCGGGCCGAGCGAGCTCAGCGGGACGAGCCGTCGACGGGCTCGTCGGCCACGTCGACGTCCGACGGGATCGCCTTCCGCTTCCACGCCCTCCCGTCGCTCGGCGCCTGACCCCGTCGCGCTCTCCGACCGGCAGGTCCCGGGGAGGAACGGCGGCCGTTTGCCCGCCGGCGGGGACCGGCAACTTCCGTGCATGGCCAGCGTGACCGACCGTGCCCGCGAGGCGCTGAGCGACACCGAGTTCCCCGCCGACCGCAACACCCTCATCGTGCGCGCCACCGAGCGCGGCGGTGCCGCCGAGGACGTGCTGCACGCGATCGCCGTGCTGCCCGAGGGGGTCTACGCGTCGCTCGACGACGTCGTGGCCGGCCTGCACGCCGACCAGGAGCAGGGCGACGACGAGGACGGGCCGACCTCGGGGCGGCCCGACATCGTCCGCGACGACGACTGACGACGGAGACGAACCATGAGCGTGTGCGAGGTCTGCGGCAATGACTACGACAAGGCGTTCGAGATCCGGACCCACGACGGCTCGAGCCACACCTTCGACAGCTTCGAGTGCGCCGCGCACTCGCTGGCGCCGCGCTGCGAGCACTGCGGGGTGATCATGTTCGGTCATGGTCACGAATCGGACGGGCACCAGTACTGCTGCGGGCACTGCGCGCGGGCCGCCGCCGGCTGAGCGGCCCCGGGGCGGCCCGATCATGCGGTTGGCGCCCGCCGGGATCGGCGACCCCCCGGCTCGAGCAGGGGACGCCGATCTCGAGGAGTGCACGTGGCGGGACGACTGGACGGGACGACCGCGGTGGTGACCGGGGCGTCGAGCGGCATCGGGGACGCCACCGCGCGGGCCCTGGCGGCCGAGGGCGCCACGGTCGCGCTGCTCGCACGGCGCCGAGAGAAGCTCGAGGACCTCGCGCGGGAGCTCGGTGAGGGTGCCGAGGTGCACGAGGTCGACGTCACCGACGCCGACGCGGTGCGCGAGGCGATCGAGTCGGTCGTCCGGGAGCACGGCCGCCTCGACGTCCTGGTCAACAACGCCGGCTACGGCACGATGGACCCCGCGCTCGAGGCCGACCTCGGCGAGTGGCAGAAGATGGTCGATGTCAACCTCACCGGCGTCCTCGCGACGACGCACGCGGCGGTCTCGCACCTGACCGAGGCGGCCCGGGGACCGCGGGGGATCGCCGACGTCGTGACCGTCAGCTCGGTCGCCGGCCGGACCGTCAGCGGGCCGGGCAGCAACGTCTACGCCGCCACGAAGCACGCGGTGAACGCCTTCTCGGAGGCGCTGCGCCAGGAGCTGGCGCCACACCACGTCCGGGTCGGCCTCGTCGAGCCCGGCCTGGTGGACACCGAACTGACGAACACCGGCCGGGAGAACACCCCGGACGCGTCCTCGGCGTCGGACCTCGGGGTGCTCGAGGCGTCCGACATCGCCGACGCGGTCGTCTACATCGTCACCCGGCCGCCGCGCACCGCGGTGAACGAGGTGCTGATCCGGCCGACCGAGCAGGGTCGCTGACGCCGACGGGCTTCAGCCCGAGCTGTCCGCCGCGAGCTCTCGGGCCTCCTCGTCCGACGTGGCCGCGGGCTTCGACCCCGGCAGCGGCCGGGCACTGGTCTCGGGCATGAACCACACCGCGACGGCCCCGACGATCCCGGCGAACGTGAGGTAGGCCGCCGGGACCGTCAGCCACCCGGTGAGGCTGATCAGGCCCTGGACGATCACCGAGCTGGTGCCGCCGAAGGCCGACACCGCGATGTTGAAGGTGATGGCCAGCAGGCCGTAGCGCACACCGGTCGGGAACAGCGCCGGCAGCGTCGAGGGCATCGTCGCCTCGAAGCACACCAGGGTCAGGCCGAGCAGGATCAGCCCGGCGAGGACGCCCGCGATGCTGCCGGTCTGCAGCAGCAGGACCGCCGGCCAGGACAGCACAAGCAGCAGCACGCACCCGGCGACGACGACCGGCCGGCGGCCGACGCGGTCCGAGAGCCGCCCGAGCGGCGGCACGATGGCCAGCAGCACGATGAGGACGATCATCTGCAGCACCTGCGACGTGGTCGTCGAGATCGTCGGGGAGCCGTACTCGCCGAGGGTCTCGGTGAGGTAGGTGGGCATCACCGTCGTGAGGACGTAGCTGGACACGTTGAAGGCGATGACCAGGCCCATGCACACCAGCACCGGGCGCCAGCCCAGGCGGGCGGCCGCGCGGAAGAACTTGGTGAACGACTGCTGCGCCTGCTCGCCCGACTGCTCGGTCAGCTGGGTGAAGGCGGGGGTCTCCTCGAGCCGGTAGCGCAGGTAGAGCCCGATCGCGCCCAGCGGGAGGGCGACGAGGAACGGCATGCGCCACCCCCAGCTCAGCATCTCCGGGGAGCTCTCACCGAGCGTGGTCTGCAGGATCGTCACGATGCCCGCACCGAGCACGTACCCGGTGAGCGTGCCGTTCTCGAGCCAGCTGCACATGAAGCCGCGACGCCGGTCGGGCGAGTACTCCGCCACGAAGGTCATCGCCCCGCCGTACTCCCCGCCGGTGGAGAAGCCCTGGACGAGGCGGCACACGAGCAGGAGCACCGGAGCCCAGATCCCGAGGGTCGCGTAGGTCGGGAGGATGCCGATGGCGAACGTCGCGAGCGCCATCAGGACCATCGTCGTTGCGAGGGTCTTCGTCCGGCCGATCCGGTCGGCCAGCGGGCCGAAGAACAGCCCGCCGAACGGCCGCACCAGGAACGAGGCCGCGAACAGGCCGGCGACGATCACCGGTCCGCCCGGGGTCCCGGGCGGGAGGAACACCGTCTCGATGGTCTTCTCGAGGTAGGCGTAGACCCCGAAGTCGTACCACTCCGTGACGTTCCCGACCCCGGCCGCCATGACGGCCCGCCGCACGATGTTCGGCGGCGTCACGGTCACGTCGTGGGCCTCGTGCGGCCCGTCCTGCTCCGGCATGGCGGGATGTACCCGCTGTCGTGCCGACGACACTCGCCGACCTCGACCCGAGGGGTCGGTGCGCGATCCACGGGCCCGGACCACGATGCTCGCCATGTCCTCCGAGCATCCCGCGTCCCCGTCCGAGCTCTACCCCGGGAGCGGGCTCGACGCCGCCGTCGTCCCGACCTTCAGCGCGGAGCCCGGCGTGATGCCCGACGCGCGGCTTCCCGAGCACGAGCTCGCCCCGGAGCTGGCCCACCAACTCGTGCACGACGAACTGATGCTCGACGGCAACGCGCGGCTGAACCTGGCCACGTTCGTGACCACGTGGATGGAGCCGCACGCCGCGGCGCTGATGGCCGAGACCGCGGACAAGAACATGATCGACAAGGACGAGTACCCGCGGACCGCGGAGCTCGAGCGGCGCTGCTCGCGGATGCTGGCCGATCTCTGGCACGCGCCCGATCCGCTGTCCGCGCCGGGCTGCTCCACCGCCGGGTCCAGCGAGGCCTGCATGCTCGCCGGGCTCGCGTTCAAGCGGCGCTGGAGCGCGCGGGTCGGTCGGGGATCCGGGCGCCGGCCGAACATCGTCATGGGTGCGGACGTGCAGGTGTGCTGGGACAAGTTCGCCAACTACTTCGAGGTCGAGCCCCGCGTGGTGCCGATGCAGGGCGGGCGGCTTCACCTCGACGCCGAGCAGGCGGCGGCGCACGTCGACGAGGACACCATCGGCGTGGTCGCGATCCTCGGGTCCACCTTCGACGGCAGCTACGAGCCGGTGGCCGACATCTGCGCCGCCCTCGACGACGTCGCGAACCGCGGGGGACCGGACGTGCCGGTCCACGTCGACGGCGCGTCCGGGGCGATGATCGCGCCGTTCCTCGACCCGGACCTCGAGTGGGACTTCCGGCTGCCGCGGGTGGCCTCGATCAACACCTCGGGCCACAAGTACGGCCTGGTGTACCCCGGCCTCGGGTGGGTGGCGTGGCGTGACGCCGCGGCCCTGCCCGAGGACCTCGTCTACCGGGTGAACTACCTCGGGGACGAGCTCGCGACCTTCACGCTGAACTTCTCCCGACCCGGCGCGCACATCGCCGCGCAGTACTACATGTTCCTGCGGCTGGGTCGGGACGGCTACACCCGTGTCCAGCAGCACTGCCGCGACGTCGCGACCCGCCTCGCCGACGAGCTCGAGGTCCTCGGCCCGTTCTCGCTGCTGACCCGTGGGGACGAGCTCCCGGTCGTCGCCGCCACCCTGCACGCCGGGATCACGCACTACTCCGTCTTCGACATCTCCGCCGGGCTGCGCGAGCACGGCTGGCAGGTTCCGGCCTACACCTTCCCGCCCGAGCGCACCGACCTCGCCGTCCTGCGGTTCGTGGTCCGCAACGGGCTCACCCACAGCCTCGCCGAGCAGCTCCTGGCCGACCTGCGCCGGGTGCTCGCGCGCCTCGACCGCCAGCACCAGCCCACGCACGACGCCCGCACCGACAGCTCCTTCAGCCACACCGGGGCGCCCAGTCCCCGCTGAAGGTCGGGCGGACCGGTCAGCCGCCCCCGGGCACGGTGAGCTGCTGTCCCGGCATGATCAGGTCCGGGTGGGACGCGATGTCCGGGTTGGCGTCCGCGAGGGCCTTCCACCCGCCGTCGACACCGTGGGAGTCGGCGATCGAGCCGAGGGTGTCCCCCTGGGTGACCGTGTAGTCGCCGGACGCGGCGTGCTTCGGCGTGCTGGTCCGGGTCGTCGAGGAGCTGTGCCGGGTGGTCGCCGGCTTCTGGGTCGACGCGGAGTGGCGTGAGGTGCTCACGGTCTTCCCGCCGGACCCGTGCTTGCCGCACACCGGCCAGGCGCCGATGCCCTGCCCGTCCAGGACCTTCTCCGCGACGGCGATCTGCTGCTCGCGCGAGGCGTGCTGCGGGGTGCCGCTGCCGCCGAACGCCTTCCAGGTCGACTGGGTGAATTGCAGGCCGCCGAAGAAGCCGTTGCCGGTGTTCGCGGCCCAGTTGCCGGACGACTCGCACTGGGCGATCGCGTCCCAGTTCACGGACGGCGCCGCCTGGGCGGCGGGGGCGACCACGGTGCCGAGAGCGGCGAGGGCGAGCGGACCGGTCGTGCCGGCGACGACCGTCGAGCGCAGGCGGGAGACGGGACGGGGAGCGCGGTGCTTCGCGGGCAAGGCAGGACCTCACGGGAGCGGCCGCGACGGTGGGGGACCTCGCGGCGAGGCGGGGAGACGGACCGGGGTCCGCAGCGGGGGAGCCAGCGGGGGCGGGGGGCGAACTGGGGGGAGCGAGCAGGGGGGAGCGAGCAGGGGGCGGGGAGCGAGCAGAGGGAGCGGCACCCCCGCGGGTCAGCGGGGGAGCACGGGGCGGAACGGTAGGAGCCGTCGCTGAGTCGTCGCCCGTAGCTGAGAACCGGGCGTCGGTGAGTGCGCCCATGGGCGGTCCGCGCGCGACGGATGTCCAGCTCTGGCGCCGTCCTGCTCAGTGGATTGCGCCGTCCGCCGAGGATCTCTCTCAGAGAGGCGGCTCGCCGACGCCCCCGGAAGCGCCGGGGAAGCGCCTGTCCATGATCACGGGCACACGAGGCAGCCGAGGAGGCGCTGCGACCTGCCCCCAGTGCTGATGATCATGGGAGGGGGCCGACCTCTACCCGTCCTGGTGGCCCTCATCAACTGGGGCGACACGTACGAGAACGACGTGCCGCCGGTCCGGCTCGTCCACCGCGCCTGCGGACACCTCGCCGCACCCCGCCTGACGTGCGCGCACTGCGCCGCACCCGTGACATGGCGGGCCATGACCGCCGAGCTCGAGCCCGAGGCCTGGTAGCCCGCCCTCCGAACCCGGCGCGACGTCGCCGGGAGCACCC
>JAVXWR010000128.1:0-3595 GCA_032230725.1 Actinomycetota bacterium | reverse complement strand
GCGGGGTCGAGCCCCACCGGGTCGGGCTCGATCCCCAGCACCGCGGCAACCTGCCCGGAGACCGGGATCCGTTTGAGCGTGCGCGGGTACACCCCGCCGCCGGCGCTGATCAGGGCCTCGTCGTAGTCCGCCCACGACGACCGCGGGAGCTCGAAGAGCCGGCGGCGCTCGGCGAACGACGTGGCGGGGTCCGGGTCGGGGTCGAGGAAGACGTGGCGGTGGTCGAAGGCGGCGACGATGCGCAGGTGCTCGGAGAGGAGCATGCCGTTGCCGAAGACGTCGCCGGACATGTCGCCGACGCCGACGACGGTGATCTCGTCCCGTCCGACGTCGCGGCCGAGCTCGCGGAAGTGGCGGCGCACCGACTCCCAGGCCCCGCGGGCGGTGATGCCCATGGCCTTGTGGTCGTAGCCCACCGACCCGCCCGAGGCGAACGCGTCGCCGAGCCAGAAGCCGTGGTCCTTCGCGACGGCGTTGGCGATGTCGGAGAACGTCGCGGTGCCCTTGTCGGCGGCCACGACGAGGTAGGTGTCGTCGGCGTCGTAGCGCACGATGCGGTCCGGGGTGCGGGCCGGCGAGTCCGCGGCGTGGCCCTCCCGGTCGTCGACGAGGTCGAGCAGCGCGGAGACGAACATGCGGTAGCAGGCGACGCCCTCGGCGCGCTGGGCGTCGCGGTCGGCGGCGGGGTCGCCGGTCGGGGCCGGCGGTCGCTTGACGACGAACCCGCCCTTCGCTCCGACGGGCACGATGACGGCGTTCTTCACCGCCTGCGCCTTGACCAGGCCCAGGATCTCGGTGCGGTAGTCCTGCAGCCGGTCCGACCAGCGCAGCCCGCCCCGGGCGATGGGGCCGAACCGCAGGTGCACGCCCTCGACCCGGTGGGAGTGCACGAAGGTCTCGATGGCGGGGCGCGGCTCGGGCATCCCCGGGACCCGCGTCGAATCGATCTTGATCGCGGTGTACTCGCGCGGGCCACCGGCGGGGTCGCGCAGGAAGTAGGTGGTGCGCAGGGTGGCCCGGACGAGCCCGAGGAGGGCCCGCAGGATGCGGTCCGCGTCCAGCCCGGTGACGGCGTCGATGGCCGCCTCGACCTCGGTGTCGAGCTCGGCGACGAGGTCGGCGCGGCCGTTCGGGTGCCGCGCCGGGTCGGGCACGAGGCCGGGGTCGAAGCGGGCCTCGAAGAGCCGCACGATCCCGACCGCGACCTCGGTGTGAGCCCCGACGACGTCGGTGATGTAGCTCTGGCCGTAGGGGCTGCCGAGCTGGCGCTGGTAGCGGGCGAGGGCGCGCAGCAACGCCGCCTGACGCCACGTCATCCCCGCGGAGAGGACGAGGGTGTTGAACCCGTCGGTGCCGGCGCGCCCGCGCCAGATCGAGGTGAACGCGTCGGCGAAGCGGCGGGTGAGGTCCTCGGTGTCGGTCCCGCCGGCGGGCTCGTGCTCCAGGCGCAGGCCGAAGTCGTTGATCCACGCCACGGCGCCGTCGCTGCGCCGGACCTCGTAGGGCCGTTCGTCGATCACCTCGATGCCGAGCGAGCGCAGGACCGGGAGGACCGAGGACAGCGTGATCCGGGTGCCGACGAGGAAGAGCTTCAGCCGACGGTCCCCGGCGCCGTCGTCGAGGGGGACCTCGGTGGGGCGGTACAGGCGGACGGCGACGTCGTCGGGACCGCCCAGACCGTCGAGCACGAGCAGGTCCTCGAGGCCCTGCTCCGGGCTGAAGTCCTCCTGGTAGGCCTGGCTGAACGGCTCGGCCAGGGCCCCGACGGCGGCCAGCGCGGCCCGTTCGGCCGGCCCGGCGGCGGCGCGCAGCCGGTCGTTCCAGGTGCGTGCCGCCTCGGCGAGCTCGGCGGTCAGCGCCGGGACGTCGGGCCGGACCGGCTCGCGCTGCCCGGTGTGCACGGTGACGTGCAGCAGCGCCAGCTGGTCCTCGGTGACCCGGGCGGTGTACTCGATGTCGGTGCCCTCGAGGCGGTCGAGGAGCAGCTGCTGCATCCGCAGCCGCGTGGCCGTGGTGTAGCGGTCGCGCGGCAGGTACACCATCGCCGAGAAGTAGCGGCCCCAGCGGTCGCGGCGCAGGAACAGCCGCACCCGACGGCGCTCGGCGAGGGCGAGGACGCCGGTGACGGTCTCGAGCAGCGACGCGCGGTCGGTGCACAGCAGCTCGGCGCGCGGATAGGTCTGGAGCACCTCGAGCATCCGCTGCCCGGACCACGACTCGATGGGCAGCTGGGTCTGGCGGATCACGTCGCGGACGCGCCGGGACACCACCGGGATGCGGGTCACGTCGCTGCTGCGCGCCGCGACCGTCAGCACGCCGAGGAAGCGGTGCTCGCCGACGACCCGCCCGTCGTCGGCGAAGACCCGCACCCCCACGTACAGCGGGTGCACCGGGTCGTGGACGGTCGAGCGGGCGCTGGCCCGCGTCAGGACCAGCAGCGCCGAGTCGTCCGTGCCGGTCCGGTCCGGGGCCGAGGCCTCGGCGAGCACGTCCGGGGCGAGGGCCTCTCTCTCGGCGAGATCCGGTCCCGCGGTGAGCGCACGGGCCGCAGCGCTGTGCCGGCGCAGGATGCCCAGCCCCCGGCCGGTGGAGGTGCCGGCGGGAGCGCCGACGGCCTCGTAGCGGTACCCGAGGAAGGTGAGGTTGCCGTCGGCGAACCACCGCAGCAGCGCGACCGTGTCGTCCGTGCGGTGCTCGGCGACCGGGGGCGGCGACGACTCGAGGTCGTCGGCCAACGCGCGCGCCTTGCTGCGCATGGTGTCGGCGTCCTCGACGACGTCGCGCACGTCGGCCAGCACCGACGACAGGCGCTGGTGCAGATCGGAGGCGAGCTCGCGGACCGACTCGGACCCGGCGTCGGCCTCCAGCTCCAGGTTCATCCAGGACTCGACGGCCGTGCCGGCCGGCGGGTCCGCGGGATCGGCGTCCGGCAGCGTCTCCTGCAGGGCCCCGTGCGCATCGCGCCGCACGACGACGAGCGGGTGCACGACGCGGTGCACGACGGTCCCGGTCCGCGCGAGCTCGGCCATGACGGAGTCGACCAGGTAGGGCATGTCCTCGGTGACGACCAGGACGAAGACCCGGTCCGGGTCGTGCAGCGGCCCCGTCGGTCCGGACTCCGCGCCGGCGCCGAGCACCGCGGTGACCGGCTGCCCCGGCACGTGGAGCCGGGCGAGGCTGCGGTGCGCACGCACCATCGCGAGCGCCTCGGCCGGGTCGTCGACCTGCTCCTCGGGCGGCATCCGGTCGAAGTAGTGGACCGCGAGCTCCCCGAGCTCCGCGTCGTCGGCCTGGTCGCGTGCCGTGCGCCGGAGCGCATCCGCCCGCGACGCGCTCCGCGCCTCGGTGCTCGTCATCAGGGCGCCTCCGCCGGCAGCTGGGAGTCCGACGTCGTCAGGTCGCAGCACCACGGGGACACGGCGGCCACTGTAACGACCGATCCACGGTCCACCCGGCTCCGCGACCAGGGGAATGGCCCGGACCCATACGGTTCCGGACATGCGAATGGCCCCCCGGGGCTGTGGGTGGGCTCGGGGGGTGGGTGTGGGTGGGGGTGGTTGGGTGTTCCGGCGGTGTCCTACTCTCCCACGACCTG
>JAVXWR010000095.1:0-4723 GCA_032230725.1 Actinomycetota bacterium | reverse complement strand
GCCGCCGCGCGGCCGACCCACTCGTGGCCCTCGACCTGCTTGTCGGGCTCCAGCGCCTTGTAGACCTCGAAGAAGTGCTGGATCTCCATGCGGTGGTACTGGTCGAGGTGGTGGATGTCGCGCAGGTGCTCGAGGCGCGGGTCGTCGACCGGCACGCACAGCACCTTGTCGTCGCCACCCGCCTCGTCGGTCATGCGGAACATGCCGATCGCGCGACTGCGCACCAGGCAGCCGGGGAACGTCGGCTCCTGCACGAGCACGAGCGCGTCCAGCGGGTCGTCGTCCTGGCCGAGAGTGTTCTCGATGAACCCGTAGTCGGCCGGGTACTGCGTCGCGGTGAACAGGGTCCGGTCGAGCCGGATCCGACCGGACTTGTGATCGAGCTCGTACTTGTTGCGGCTGCCCCTCGGCACCTCGACGAAGACGTCGAAATCCACGCCCCTGCTCCTTGTCCGGTCACCGTTCGTGCGAAGCCCCAGTGTGGCGTGGACGGTGCCCGACGGCCACCCCGCCACGCACGGGAGTCTTCGCGGGCTCGCTCAGGGGTGGGCGGCGGCGATCGCGCGGCCGAACCGGTCACCGAGGTCAGCGGCCTCGGCGCGGCCCGCCGGGTCGAGGGCGACTGCGCCTGGCCCGGCCAGGTAGTCCTCGTCGGGGCCGATGAGCACCACGTCGGCGCCCGTCGTGCGCACCGCCGCGAGCTCCTCCTCCACCCCGCGCAGCCCGCCCACGCTCGGGGTCACCATCGGCGCCAGCACGACGATCCGGTCGTGGCCGGCGGCGAGCGGCACGTGGGCGAGCGAGGCGATGCCGCCGTCCATGTACTCGCGGCCGTCGATCGGGACGACGGGCCACACCCCGGGTACGGCGCAGCTCGCCGTCACCGCGTCGTCGAGGGCGACCCCGGTCGCGGCGTCGAGGACGACGACCTCACCGCTGTGCGCGTCGACCGCGGTGATGCGCAGCGGGACGGCGGGCCAGTCGTGCACCGGGAGGCGGGCGGACACCGAGCGCCCGCGCCCGGGGGCGGTGGCCGAGTCGACCTCGCGGGTACGCGCCGACGACCTGTCGGGCCCCGACCGGGTCGTGCGACAGCGCCGGGTCGGCCATCCGGGTCAGCAGGCCCTCGAGGTCGACGGCGCGGGCGACCTCGGACGAGGCCGGCCCGTGCTGGGCGGCCCAGGCGTCCTCGAGGTCCCAGCGCTCGCTGCGTTCCGCGGCGGCGGCGACCATCGTGCCCACCACCGACCCGGCCGAGGTCCCGACGACGAGGGCCGGCGCATCGAGCGCCACCGCGAGCGCGCCGCCCGCGGCGCGCAGCCCGTGCAGGACGCCAATCTCCCAGGCGATGCCGGTGACACCGCCACCGGAGAGCACCAGGGCCGTCGTCTCCTGCCGGGCTGCGCGGCCGTCGGAACCGGGCCGGGAGTTCGCTCGCGTCACGCCCGGCACGCTATCGCCGGAGGTCTCAGGCCTGCTTGATGGCCGAGATGTCGAACTCGAGCCCGACCTTCTCGCTTACCAGCACGCCACCGGTCTCGAGGGCGGCGTTGAAGGTGATGCCGTAGTCCTTGCGGTTGATCGTCGTCGAGCCCTCGAAGCCGGCGCGGACGTTGCCGAACGGGTCCTTCGCCAGGCCGGTGAACTCGAAGTCCACGGTGACGGGGGCCGTGACGTCGCGGATGGTCAGGTCGCCGGTGATGCGCCAGACCTCGTCGCCGGCCTTCTCGACGGCGCTCGACCGGAAGGTGATCTCGGGGTAGACCTCGACGGCGAGGAAGTCGTCGCTGCGGACGTGGCCGTCACGCTGCGACTGGCCGGAGTCGAAGCTGCTCGCGGCGATGACGATCTCGGTGGTGGAGGCGGCGGGGTCCGCGTCGTCGATGTGCGCGCTGCCCCGGAACTCCCCGAACGAGCCGCGGACCTTGGTGACCATGGCGTGCCGGGCGGTGAAGCCGATACGGCTGTGGGCCGGGTCGATCTGGTAGTCGCCGGCGAGCGTGAGCACCGGTGCGGCGGTCTCGGTCATGGTGTCCTCCACGATTGAAGCGTCAAACTGATTGCTCGAGGCCGAGCCTAGCGGCATCGCTTCAAGCTTCAATGATCGGAACTGTGGTGCCGCTCACGAACCAGTACCCGGGGTGCGTCAGGCGGCGACGGCAGCCTCGTCGCCGACGAGGAGGGTGCCCGACCACCGCTGGCGCAGCGCCCGGGCGAACACCTCCGCGCCCGCGCCCCGCACGTGCACCACGAGGCGGTCGCCCGCGAGGCCGGATGCGCTCGTCGCGAACCGGGCGACGGCGTCGATCTCCCAGGCGTCGGGCCGGATGGGGACGACGACGCGCACCCGCGTCGTCGCGAGGAGGACGGCCAGGGCCTGCGCGGTGGCCGGCCAGTGCCGGGCCCGCGGGGCGGTGGCCTCGGCGGCCGGGACGACGACGGTGGCCGCGCCCTCGCGCTCGGCCTCGCGGGCCTCGTCGAGCATCGCGTCGAGGTCCCGGCTGCCGCCGGCGGGGTCGACGAGCCCGTGGTGGACGGGGTCGAGCGCGACGGTGTGGCCGGCGGCCGGGGCCGGACGGTCGGTGGTGATGCTCATGGGCTCGGAGTCCTCGGGGGTGACGCGGTTCAGGGGTCGGCACGCGGGACCGACCGTGCCTGCGGCGCGGTTCCACCGGCACACACCGACGGCCGGCGACGGGCCGTGGGGGCGGGGAGGGCGCTCGTGGGGCGCGGTCAGCCGTCGCGGCGACAGAACTCGTCGAACGCGTCGAGGCGGCGGCTCGGCCAGAACCGCTCGAGTTCCTCGCCCGCTGTCGTCACACGGTGTTCATACACCGCGTTCGCCCGAGGGGGCCAGCGTCGGTGGCCCAGGTCCCACCGCCCGTCGTCCTACCGTGGCTCGGTGATCCGCTCCGCCGCGCTCGAGGAGATGTCGCCACGCGACCTCTACGACGTCCTCGCCCTGCGCGTCTCGGTCTTCGTCGTCGAGCAGGAGTGCGCCTACCCCGAGCTCGACGGCCGCGACCTCGAGCCCGGCGCCGTGCACTGGTGGAGCCGCGACGACGCCGGCGTGCTCACGGCGTGTCTGCGGGTGCTCGTCGAGCCCGGCGTCGGGCACCGCATCGGCCGGGTGGTCTCCGCACCCGCCGCCCGGGGCACCGGCGCGGCGGCGACGTTGATGCGCGCGGCGCTCGCGACGCTGCCCGGCCCGGTGGTCCTCGGCGCCCAGGCCCGGGTGCGCGGCTTCTACGAGCGCCTCGGGTTCGCGGTCGACGGGCCACCGTACGACGAGGACGGGATCCCGCACGTCCCGATGCTCAGGAGGTCCACAGGTGCGCTTCAGGCACAGGGGGGATCGTCGCCCGTGTGCTGACCGTCCTGTTGTTCCTCCTCGTCGTCGCCGGCCTGGTCGCGCTGGCCGTCTCCCGCCGGGCCCCGCGGGCCGCCGGGGTGGGAGCTCGCCCCGCCGGCGGCGTCGGCTCGGGCGCCGCCGACGTGGACGCCGAGGCGGAGGCCCGCCGCTGGTACGACCGCCTCGGCGGCCAGGTGCTCTCGCTCTCCGGCACCGACGAGCCCTCCCGGCAGGCGCTCGCCGACGCCTCCGAGCGCTACACCGCCGCCGGCTCCCAGCTCGCGTCCGCGGCCACGCCGGGCCAGTACCGCCTCGTCGTCGACACCGCCCTCGAGGGTCTGCACTTCGTGCGCGCGGCCCGTACGGCGATGGGGATGGATCCCGGTCCCGACCTGCCGTCGAGCGCCGACCGGGCGCGGGCGGGGGAGCTCACCGACGACCGCCGCGTCGACGTCGACGGCCGCACGGTGACCGGGTCGCCCGCCCCGTCGGCGCAGAACTCGCACTACTACCCGGGCGGGAGCGTGGCCGGGCGGCCCGTCGCCGCCGGCTGGTACTCCGAGCCGTGGTGGAAGCCGATGCTGCTCGGCGGGGTGGGGGCCTTCGGTGGCGTCCTGCTCGCCGATGCGCTCTTCTCCGGGTTCGGCGGCGGCGGGTTCGACGGCGGCTTCGGCGGCGGCTGGGACGCGGGTGGCTTCGACGGCGGGGGCTTCGACGGAGGTGGCTTCGACGGGGGCTTCGACGGGGGTGGCTTCGACGGGGGCTTCGGCGGCTGGTGAGCCCACGGCCGCCTTCACCCGGGTCGTCGTGGCCCTTGACGCCCCCTTGACCCGCCTCGGCCCGACCCGCGTGGTTACGGGTGGCTTACTTCGCAGAGTGATTACCTCGCTACGCTGCGGCACCACTTCGGGCGGAGTCACCGCCCGGCGTCGGGGAAGGAGGACGTGTCATGCGTCCGAACAGCATGCTGCGCACGAGGATCGGCCTCGCACTGGGTCTCGCCGTGGCGGCGTCCCTGGGCACGGTCGGGATGGCCGACGCTGCGCCGGCCCCGGCTCCCACGCCGGGTGCGGATGCCGGGCAGGCGGGCACGACGCCGGCCGGGACCCACCAGGCCGCCCGGCCCGCGGCGGGGACCAAGGGCGTGGCGCCGAAGGCCGGGGAGAGGACCGTGGCGCCGAAGGCGGCCGGCCAGAGGGCCGGGCAGAAGGCCGTCGGGCAGAAGGCCGTCGGGCAGAAGGTGGCCGGTCAGGGCGCTGCTGGGCAGAAGGTCGCCGGCCAGAAGGCGGCCGGTCAGGGCGCTGCTGGGCAGAAGGCCGCCGGTCAGAAGGCGGCCGGTCAGGGCGCTGCTGGGCAGAAGGCCGCCGGTCA
>JAVXWR010000086.1:0-4170 GCA_032230725.1 Actinomycetota bacterium | reverse complement strand
TCGACGCCGTCGTCCCACTCCGGGGACGCCGCCGCTGTCGGTCCACACCCGAACAGAGTGATGTAACACGGACGTGGCAGCCACGAGCGAGCATTTCTGGGGCCCGGACTACGAAGCCCAGGCGGCCGTCCACCCGGAGATCGCCCAGGTCGTCGACGACGAGCTCGCACGCCTGCGCGGCGGCCTCCAGCTCATCGCGAGCGAGAACCTGACGAGCCCCGCGGTGCTCGCCGCGCTCGGCTCGACGCTGTCGAACAAGTACGCCGAGGGCTACCCCGGCCGGCGCTACTACGGCGGCTGCGAGGTCGTCGACCGCGCCGAGGAGATCGGCATCGAGCGCGCGAAGGCCCTGTTCGGGGCCGAGCACGCGAACCTGCAGCCGCACTCGGGCGCCAACGCCAACCTCGCGGTGTACGCGGCGTTCTGCCAGCCGGGCGACAAGGTGCTGGCGATGAGCCTGCCGCACGGCGGGCACCTCACCCACGGCGCCAAGGTCAGCTTCTCCGGCAAGTGGTTCGAGCCGGTGCCCTACACCGTCCGCGAGGACGACGGCCTCATCGACTACGACCAGGTGCGCGACCTCGCCCTGGAGCACCGCCCGAAGATGATCGTCGCGGGGGCCACCGCCTACCCGCGCCTGATCGACTTCGAGAAGTTCCGGGCCATCGCCGACGAGGCCGGCGCGATCCTCTGGGTGGACGCCGCCCACTTCATCGGGCTCGTCGCGGGCCGGGCCATCCCCAGCCCCGTGCCCTACGCCGACGTCGTCACCTTCACGACGCACAAGGTCCTGCGCGGCCCGCGGGGCGGCATGCTCGTCTCGAAGGCCGAGCACGCGAAGGCCCTCGACAAGGCGGTGTTCCCCTTCCTGCAGGGCGGCCCGCTCATGCACGCGGTGGCTGGCAAGGCCGTGGCGCTCGCCGAGGCGGCGACGCCGGACTACCAGCAGTACGCGCGCAACGTCATCGCCAACGCCCAGGCCCTCACCTCGGGTCTGGAGTCGCACGGGATGCGAGCCATCTCCGGCGGGACCGACACCCACCTCGCGCTGCTCGACCTGCAGCCCCTGGGCGTCACCGGCAAGGAGGCCGAGGCCCGCAGCGGCCTGGCCGGGATCACGCTGAACAAGAACGCGATCCCCTACGACCCGCAGCCCCCGATGACCGCGTCGGGCATCCGCGTGGGCTCACCGTCGATCACCACGCAGGGCATGACGACCGAGGAGATGGGAGAGGTCGCGCGCCTGATCGCCACCGCGGTGACCGCCGACGAGACCACCGAGGACGGCAAGCGGACCCTCGCCGACGTGCGTGACGAGGTCGGGACACTGGTCGCGCGGTTCCCCGCCTACCCGAGGGGCTGACCCCAACGGTCTAACCTGACCCTCGTGGGTCCGTCGCCACCCTTCGCCCCGCAGGGGCTGCCGATCCGGGAGTACCTCCTGGTCGGCCTCTGTGCGGCGGTGGTGACGTTCCTGATCACCGGGGTCATCCGCCGGCTCGCGATCCGCGCCGGGGCCATCGCGGTGCCGCGCGGCCGCGACGTCCACACCGTGCCCATCCCGCGCCTCGGCGGGGTCGCGATGTACATCGGCGTGCTCGCCGGGGTGTTCGTGGCCTCGCAGCTGCCGGTCCTGCGCCGCGCCTTCGACTACTCCTCGGAGACGCGCGCGGTGATGGTCGCGGGCGGGCTCATCGTGCTGGTCGGGGCGCTCGACGACCGCTTCGGCATCGACGCGCTGACCAAGCTCGCCGGGCAGGCCACGTCGGCGGGCGTGCTGGTCCTGCTCGGTGTGCAGTGGTTCGTCCTGCCGATCCCCGACGGGTCGGACGGCTCGGACTGGACGCTGCTCATCCTCGACCCCAACCAGGGCGTCGTGCTCACCGTCTTCCTGTGCGTGGTGCTGGTCAACGCGGTGAACTTCGTCGACGGCCTGGACGGGCTCGCGGCCGGGATCGGGCTCATCGCGTCGTCGGCGATCCTGGCCTTCTCGCTCGGGCTGCTCGAGCAGCGCGGCGGCGACGTCACCGCCTACCCGCCCGCGCTGATCGCCGCGGTGCTCGCGGGGGCGTGCGCGGGGTTCCTGCCGCACAACTTCCAGCCGGCGCGCATCTTCATGGGCGACTCCGGCTCGATGCTCATCGGGCTGATGCTCGCCGCGGCGACGACCAGCGCCTCCGGCCGGATCACCTACGCCGACTCCGCGCCCCGCAACGCGCTCGCGCTGCTCGCGCCGATCGTCGTGGTCGCCGCGGTCGTCCTCGTCCCGTTGCTCGACCTCCTGCTCGCGGTCGTGCGCCGCACCCGCGCCGGACGCAGCCCGTTCGCGCCCGACAAGATGCACCTGCACCACCGGCTGCTCGAGATCGGGCACTCGCAGCGGCGCGCCGTGCTCCTCATCTATCTGTGGGCCGGCGTGTTCGCGTTCGGTGCGGTGGCCCTCGCGCTGATCACCGACGTCTTCCTCGTGGTGGGGGTCGTGGGCGCCGGACTGCTCATCGCGGTGCTCGCCTCGGCGGTCCCCCGACTGCGCGCGCGGTGATCGTCCGCGACGGACCAGTTCGATCACCAGGAGGCCGTTGCACAGCGGCTGGCCTGCGACGACGGGCTGTCGTAGGGGTGTGATAGGTTCCACGCGTCTCGTCGGAACGGGGCAAATCGAGTGGTCCTGATGAGTGAGTCGGGCCGCCCGAGGACGGCACGGCAACGTGGCGCCGGGGCTGCCCGACGTCGCCGGTCGCCGTCGAGGAGGACTGACCATGGACGTGTCAGCCCTGCGTCCCGCATGAGGGGGCCGGCGACCAGTCATGACGGATTCACGCGCGGACGGATGGGCTCTCCTCGGATTGGGCACCACCCTCGCGGGTTGCCTCGTCGGACCCACGGCCCTCGGGTGGCTGATCGATCATCTGGCCGGTACGTTCCCGGTCTTCCTGCTGATCGGGCTGGTGCTGGGGATCGCGGCCACGGCGCGGCTGGCCTACACGGAGATGAGCAAGTTCCTCGGGAGCTGATGTGAACGAACCCCTCGGTCACGGACCGATGCTGACGGTTCCCGGCGCCACGCGTGAGGCCTTCCGACTCTCCCTGATCATCGCGATCGTCATCGGCGTCCTCGCGCTCGTCTCCGGCGTCGTGTTCGGGGCGGGCGGGATCGCCGCGGTCGGGTGCTTCGGACTCGTGCTCGGGGCCGCGAACTCGCTCATGGTCCAGCGGTCGGTCCTGCGCCAATCGGCGGTGGACCTGCCCAGCAAGGCCGCGCTCGTGCGCGGCGTGGGGGCGCGCCTGGCGATCGTCACGGCCGTGGCGGTCGCCCTCGCCCTCTTCTTCTTCCCGACCGGCCTGGGGGTCTTCCTCGGGCTCGCGCTGTTCCAGGTCATCAACACGATCGTCGGATCCGTGCCTGCGCTCAAGGAGCTCCGCAAGTGACCTCCGAAGTCCTCTCCGTCGCCGCCCAGGGCGGCAGTTCGATCTCGCCGAGCGAGCACGTCGGCGAGTTCGAGTTCCTCGGCATGTCGTTCTACGGCGACACGATCTGGACGTCGACCCTCGCCGCGATCATCGTCGTCGGCGCCGGGTTCTACGTCCGCTCGCGCGTCACGTCCGAGGTCCCCAACAAGGTGCAACTGGCCTACGAGTCGCTCACCAGCTACATGGTCGAGCAGGTGCAGGGGCGGATGGGCCGCAAGCCGGCCGAGTTCCTCGCGCCGCTGACCGTCGCGCTCTTCGCGTTCATCCTGATCTCGAACTGGCTCGGCCTGCTCCCCACCGGACACCCCGAGATCCTCCGGTCGCCGTCGGCCGACGTGAACATGGCCTACGCCCTCGCGCTCTTCGTGTTCGTCTCCGCCTGGGTCTGGGGGTTCCGGGAGCAGGGCACACGGACGCTGCGCCGGTTCGTGCAGCCCTATGTCGCGCTCGCACCGCTGAACATCATCGAGGAGATCGCCAAGCCGGTCTCGCTCTCGCTGCGGCTGTTCGGCAACATCCTCTCGGGCACGATCATGATCTCGGTGATCGCGCTCATTCCATGGTGGGGCCTCTGGCTGCCGAACGCCGCGTGGAAGCTCTTCGACCTCTTCATCGGGGCCATCCAGGCTCTGATCTTCGCGCTGCTGACCATCATGCAGTTCTTCGCCCCGGCCGTCAGCGAGGAGGGCCACTAGCCTC
>JAVXWR010000080.1:0-3066 GCA_032230725.1 Actinomycetota bacterium | reverse complement strand
GGTGCTGCTGCCCCACGTGGTGGCCTGGACGCTGCCGGCCGCGCCGGAGGCCGAGGCGGTGCTGGAGCGGGCCCTGGGCGGTGAGCCTGCCGGGGTGCTGCGCCGGCTGTTCGCCGACCTCGGCGCGTCGACGACGCTGGCCGAGTTCGGCGCGGACGACTCGCGGTTCGACGTCCTCGCCGAGCGCGCCGCGTCGCCCCCACCGGCGCACCCGCGGGTGCCGACAGCGGCCGACGTCCGCGCGTTGCTCGACCGGGCGCTGGGTTCCGATGTCAGGATGGCTCCATCCTGACGTCAGATGTCAGCGAAGTGCCGTTGCTGACGCGGGACCGACCTCCGTGAGGTGACCGACGTGGCCGAGCCCCTGGGACGACGCGAGCGCAAGAAGGCGGCCACCCACCGGGCGATCGCCGACGCGGCGCTGGAGCTGTTCTCCGAGCGGGGGTACGAGCACGTCGGGGTCCGCGAGGTCGCCGAGGCCGCGGACGTGTCCACGGCGACACTGTTCAAGCACTTCCCCGGCAAGGAGGCCCTGGTCTTCGACGACGACGTCGACGACGAGGCCGCCCTCGTCGCGGCCGTCCACGACCGCCCCGCGGGCGCCGGACTCGTGGCGGCGCTGCGCGAGCACCTGCGCGCGGCGCTGCGCCCGGTCGCCCGCGACGACCCACGAAGGCAGCGCTTCCTCGCCCTCCTCGAGAGTTCCGCGGCGTTGCGGGAGTACTCCCGCCGGAGGTGGCTGCGCCACGAGCCCGCGCTGACCGCGGCGATCGTCGAGGAGTGCGGAGGCCGGGTCCACCCCACGACGTGCGCGGCGCTCGCCCACTTCGTGCTCGAGACCCGCGGGATGCTCGCGGGGGAGTCACACCCCGTGGAGGTGCTCGACCGGCGGATGGTGCTCCTCGAGCGGGGGTGGACGGCGCACGTGCCCGGTGGCTCCGGGTTGTAGGTGCGCGGAGCGCACCGGATGCCTCCGGCTCGTGGGCGTCAACCGCCCCGGTGGCGAGCGATACTGCTCGCGTGGACGTCCCCGCCGTCCGGACCGTGTCGGCGCACCCGGCCCCGGCATCGACCGACCTGGCGGACCTGCCCGACCTCGTCGGCCGTCTCGCCCGCCGCGCCCCGGACGCCGTCCTGATCCGCGAGCGGACCCCCGACGGCGAGCTGCTCGCGACGACGCGCGGCGAGCTCTGGGCCCGGGTCCGCGGGCTCGTGGTGGAGCTCGACGAGCACGGCATCGGCCCCGACGACGTCGTCGCCGTCTGGCTGCCGAACTGGAGCGACGTGCTCGTGTGGCAGTGTGCGGCCGCCGCCCGCGGGGCCCTCGTCGTCGGGATCAATACGCGGTACGGCCCGGAAGAAGCCACGCACGTGCTGGCACGGGCGCGTCCGGTGCTCGTGGCGCTCGCCCACGACTTCCACGGCCTCGACCTGGCCGGACGACTGCGCGCCGCGGTAGCCGGGTCCGGGGTCGTCCCGCAGGTCGCGCTCGTGGCGGGCCCCGGCCGGTCGGCGCCGGGGGACGTGACGGCGGTCGACGTCGGGGCCGGGGCGTGGGCACCACACCGCGGCGACGGCCCGGAACCGGGCCCCTCGGATCCGGCACGCCTCGCCGTCGCGTTCACGACGTCGGGCTCGACCGGGCTGCCCAAGCTCGCCGCCCACGCCGCGAGCGGGGTCCTCGCCCACGCCGTCGCCGACGCCGCGGTCCTCGGGCTGACCGAAGCCGACGTCGTGCTGTGCGCGCTGCCGTTCTCCGGGGTGTACGGCTACAACGCCGCCACCGCGGGCCTCGCCGCCGGGGCGTCCCTGCTGCTCGAGCCGGTGTTCGACCCCGACGACGCCCTCGACGACATGGCCACCTGCGGGGTGACCCACGTGGGCGCCGGGGACGACCTGGTGCTGCGCCTCGCGCAGGCCCATCGGGCCCGCCCGCGCGACCTCTCGGCCTGGCGGTGGTGGGGCGTCGCGGACTTCCAGGGCCGGTCGCGAGAGCTGGCCGCGTGGCTCACCGAGGAGGTCGGCACGGCGGTGACCGGGGTGTACGGGTCCTCGGAGGTCTTCGCGCTCACCGCCGCCTGGCCGCCGGACGAGCCCGCCCCGGCGCGGTGGTCCGGAGGCGGACGTGTGGTGCACCCGGATGTCGAGGTGCGCGTGGCCGACGTGGGGACCGGTGAGGTCCTGCCACCTGGCGTGGAGGGCGAGCTGGAGTTCCGCGGGCCGAACGTCGTGGACGCGTACGTGGGGTCGGACCCGGACGTGTTCACCGCCGACGGCTGGTTCCGCTCCGGCGACCTCGGGGTGCTCGTCGACGAGGGCTGCTTCGTCTACTTGTGCCGGATGGGCGACGCGTTGCGGCTGCGCGGCTTCCTCGTCGACCCGACGGAGATCGAGGTCCGGCTCGGCGCGCACCCGGCGGTGCATACGGCGAAGGTGGTGGGGGTCGCGGACGAGGACCTGGGCCCGCAGAGCGACGGGAGGGGGCGAGGCGCGACGCTGGCGGTCGGGTTCGTCGTGCTGGAACCCGGCGCCGACGACCCGGGCGACCTGCGGGCGTGGTGCGCCGAGGTGCTCGCCGCGTTCAAGGTCCCGGCCGCGGTGCACGTGCTCGACGAGATGCCCACGACGTCGGGCACGAACGGGACCAAGGTCCGCACGTCGGTGCTCGCTGGGCTCGCTCGTGAGCACTTTCGGTCGTCATAGCCACCGAAAGTGCTCACGAGGGGCTTCGCCCACCTACAGGTTCTGCACGTGCTGGAACCCGAAGCGGCCCTTGATGCAGAGGTGCCCGTGGGTCACCGAGTGGTCGGACGGCGAGGTCACGTTGACGATCGTGTTGTCCTGCACGTGCAGGTCCAGCGTGCAGCCCACCCCGCAGAACGAGCAGATCGTACTCGTGACGGTCTCGTCCTCCGGATGCCATTCGCCCGCCTCGCGCAGCTCGTGCTCGGCGACCGACTTCAGCGCGCCCGTCGGGCACACCCCGATGCAGTTCCCGCAGTACACGCACGCCGACTCCGGCAGCGGCACCGCGAACTCCGTCGAGATCGTCGCGTCGAACCCGCG
>JAVXWR010000077.1:0-3758 GCA_032230725.1 Actinomycetota bacterium | reverse complement strand
CGCTTGCGGCGGGCGAACTCGCGCTTGGCGGCCTTGGGGAGGTCGTAGACCATCGGCCACCAGATGGCGCCGGAGAACTGCGTGAAGTGCGCGTCGTAGGCGCCGAACTCCAGCAGTTCCGGGATGTCGAGCGGGTGCGCGTCGTTCTGGTCGACGATGCGGGCGGTGCCGTCGTCGAGGGAGAGCGCGGAGTCGCCGATCGGGCCGTCGCCGGGGCCCTTGAGCGAAGTGATCATGAAGCGGAGGCCGCCATCGAGCTCCTGGGGCACCCCGGACGCGGTGCGCACGAAGTGGCGGAACCCCAGCGCGCGCAGCTCCTGCTCGAGCTCGTCGGTGGGGTAGTCCGGGAGCAGGACGCGGGCGTCCTTGGAGACGTGGTCGCGCAGGGTGTCCGCGTCGAAGTGGTCGCGGTGCAGGTGGGAGACGTAGAGGTAGTCGCAGTCGCCGAGGGCGTCCCAGTCGAGCGCCGTGTTGTCCGGGAACGGCACCCACGACGCGAAGAACGCCGGGGTCACCCACGGGTCGCACAGCACGCTGCCGCCCGCGGTCTCGAAGCGCATCCCCGCGTGCCCGGTTCCGGTCACCCGCACGAGCAGTCCTCCTCGATGTCGCCCTTCCCGGAGCCGATTGTCCGCGCCCGGGCACCGGCGGGGCTTCCCGGGTGGGGTATCCCTGACCCGTGAGCCGAGTCCCTGTCGACGGTGACCCGATCGCCGCGCTCCGCGCGGTCGCCTTCTACTACGAGCGTGAACGGGCGGACACCTACCGGGTGAAGGCCTACCGGTCGGCCGCCGACCGGTTGGCCGAGCTCGATCCCGACGAGGTCGCGGCCCGGGCCCGGGCGGGCACGCTCACCGACCTCAAGGGCGTGGGCAAGAAGACCGCGGCGGTCGTCGCCGACGTCGTCGCGGGCCGGACCCCGGAGACCCTGGTCGAGCTCGAGGGCCGGCACACCGAGCCGATCGCCGGAGGGGTGTCGCTGCGCCAGGTGCTGCGCGGGGACTGCCACACCCACTCCACGTGGTCCGACGGCGGCAGCGACATCCTCGAGATGGCTCGCACCGCCCGCGACCTCGGCCACCAGTGGATGGTGCTGACCGACCACTCCCAGAACCTCACGGTGGCCAACGGCCTGTCCCCGGAGCGCCGGCGCCGGCAGTTCGACGTCATCACCGAGGTCAACGAGGAGCTCGCGCCGTTCCGGCTGCTGCGCGGGATCGAGGTCGACATCCTCGAGGACGGGGGGATCGACGCCCCGGACGACCTGCTCGAGGAGCTGGACCTCGTCGTCGCGTCGGTGCACTCGAAGCTGCGGGCGCCTTCGGAGGAGATGACCGCACGGATGGTCTGCGGGGTCTCGCACCCGCTGGTCGACGTGCTGGGGCACTGCACCGGCCGGCTCGTCACGGGCGGGCGCGGGACCCGGCCGCCGTCGACGTTCGACGCCGAGGCGGTGTTCGACGCGTGTCTGGAGAACGGGGTCGCCGTCGAGATCAACTCGCGGCCGGAGCGGCTCGACCCGCCGCGCGACCTGCTGCGCCAGGCCCTCGCGGCCGGGTGCGAGTTCGTGATCGACACCGACGCCCACGCCCCCGGTCAGCTGGACTGGCAGCCCTACGGGTGCGAGCGCGCGGTCGAGTGCGAGGTGCCGGCCGAGCGGGTGGTCAACACGCGCTCGGCCGACGACCTCCTCGCCTGGCGAACCCGCCCCTGACCTGGCGCTTCGATGTCGTTTGCGGGGTCGGCGATCTCGGCTTAGCGTGGAGGTACACGGGAGAGGAGGTGGTCCGACGTTGAAGAACGACAGGACTCGTGAGGTGTCCGTCAGCTAGTCGACGTCAGGTCGTGGATTGGCCGGTTCCGTCCTCGTGACGGACACGTCGACCGGTGAATTCCCGACGGACGCCAGACCCCCGGAGCGCTCGGGCTTCGTCCACCTGAGCCCCGCGGCCACGTGCCGCGGGAAACATGCTCCGGGGGTTTCTCCTGTCCGGGGTCGGTCGCCTCGGGGACGTCAGAAAAGTCCCGTTGCAGACACCCAGCGTCCGAAAACCGTCGTTCATCAGGCACGCGGCAACCACCGGTCCCGCGCCACGGGTTCCGGCGACCGCTCGATCGGCTTCCCCGGACTAGCGGGCGGCGTGCCGGGGTCGGTCGTCGACGCCGAACGACGAGCCGTAGGGCGCGTCGCGCTCCGAGCCGAACGGGGTCGCGTCGTCCTCGCGACGACGCCGACGACCGCCCTCCGGCCGGCCGTAGGCGGGCAGGTCGCCGCTGAGCGGGTCACCGAACCCGAGGCCGGGGACGTCGCCGGTGCGCGGCGCGTCGAGCGAGTACGGCGACTCGTACCGCGGGGCCGGGGGCGCCGCCGGCGCCATCGGGTTCACCGGACCGTGCGGACCGGTCCCGGGGAGGTTGCCCTCGCCGACCCACTTCGCCTCCTGGGCGACGCGGTAGGTCTGGCAGGGCCACGACGCCGTCTCCCCGGCGACGTTGCGGCACGCGCTGCAACGACCACCGGCGTCGGGCACGTGCTCGGCGAGCACCCGCCGGTAGACGTCGGGCATCTCGGACATCACCAGGGCCATCGACATGCGAGTGGCCTCCTCACTCCGGGTTCGTGGCCGGCGGTCCGGGGCCGCCGATCGGATCAGGGCAGAACCTGGACCTCGTCGTTCACCTGCAGGTAGTTGAAGAACGCCTTCGAGTCGTCGTCGCCGAGGTGGACACAGCCCGCCGAAGCACGCTGCAGGCTGCCGCCGTGGAAGGCGTCGCCGGGCGCGAAGAACACCGAGTAGGGCATCGGCGCCTGGTTGTACTCGCGCGAGTGGTGGAACTGGTCCTTCCACATCACGTGGAAGACGCCCTGGGGGGTCTCGTGGCCGGGACCGCCGGTGGTGACCGTGATGGGGCCGCGGGTCACGTTGCCCTTGCCGTCGGTCAGCCAGGCCTTTTGCTGCGAGATCGAGACGCACGCCTTTGCGGCGGCCTCGCAGGGCGCCTTCACCGGCGCGGGCGTGGCCGGCGCGGGGGGCGGCGGTGGCGGAGCCGGTGCGGCGAACGCGGGCACCGCGGCCTGGAGCACACCGACACCCACGGCCCCGCTGGTCAGCAGGGCTCGCGCAAGGCGGCGGTCGGAGTGCTTCTGGTGACGACCCAACTCGTGTCCTTCCCGAACGGACGCTGACTTCCGGTCCCGTACTTCAGGACCGAGAGGACGATACGTCTCGGTCAGGTCACCGATCGCAATCGGTCGCATCACGGTGGGTCGCGTCGAAACTCGTGACGGCGGGTGGTCGGCGCATCCGGACGCGGCGTGTCGCGGGCCGCTGACCTGCACCTTCGGCGTAGCGGCGCCCCTCGGGCACCTCACACCGTCCATGGTTGCTCGGCGACGGGATGGTCGTTGCGTGACCGAGGCTCTGTCGCAGTTGCTGGTTGTGCCCGAGCTGTCCGGATCCGCAAACCGTGTCGAGCCGGTTCGGCGCGCCGAGCGGAGGAGCGAGTGCGCCGAGTGGGGCAACTGGTGTCGGGCGCTACGCTCCGTTCCAGCGGGCCTCTAGCTCAATGGGCAGAGCATCGGACTTTTAATCCGCTGGTTGTGGGTTCGAGTCCCACGGGGCCCACTAGCCGCTGACCTGCGGCGACAGCGCGGTCGCGCGGGTCTGGCAGCTCGAACGGTTGTCCGAGAAAGGCTGTCGTGGTGCGAGTCGTTTGCGTTGCGAACGAAAGGTAGGATGCGGTGAGTTCGCCGCCGG